>NZ_CAKVZL010000042.1:0-17045 GCF_934835595.1 Eubacterium sp. AF15-50 | reverse complement strand
ATCCTATACCATGTCCCAGTGCCGCTGAACCTTTATAATGTGCGTCCATTAAATGCACCGGCACCTTACTGGTTACTGTATTTTTCACTGTATCCATTGCCTTAAATATGGCATTGTAGGCTGAATTGCTCTTCGGTGAAGAAGCAACATATATTACCGCTTCTGACAAAATAATCTGTGCCTCCGGCATTCCCACCTGATGTACCGACTGTGCTGCCGCCGTGGCTACAACTTATGCCTGTGTATTTGCCATTCCCACATCCTCTGCTGCACAAATCATTATTCTTCTCGCTATGATGTCAACGCTTTCTCCTGCATACAGCATTCTGGCTAAATAATACACTGCCGCATCCGGGTCTGAGCCACGCATGCTTTTTATAAATGCAGATATTGTATCATAATGGTTGTCCCCTGACTTGTCATATCTTAATGCTCTTTTTTGTATACACTGCTCTGCCACATCTAGTGTTATATGTATCTTTCCATCTTGGCTTTTATCAGTGGTAAGGATACCTAATTCAACTGCATTTAGTGCTGTTCTTGCATCACCGTTAGATATTTCCGCCAAAAACCGTGCTGCATCTTTATCAATAACTCCGTTGTAAATTCCCATTCCATTTTCTTTATCTTCAACGGCTCTATATATTAACTTTTCAATATTTTCCGTGGACAAAGGTTTTAATTCAAATATAATTGAACGGGATATTAAAGCTGAATTTACCTCAAAATAAGGATTTTCAGTAGTAGCTCCTATAAGGATTATTGTTCCATCCTCCACGAAAGGTAAAAGATAGTCCTGCTGTCCCTTGTTAAATCTATGAATCTCATCTATAAACAAAATAGTCTTTTTGCCACTCATTGCCATGTTCTGTTTGGCAGTTTCCACTACCTCTTCCATGTCCTTTTTTCCTGCCACTGTAGCATTTAACTGTTTAAATTCAGCACTGGTAGTATTAGCAATAACCTTGGCAAGAGTTGTTTTCCCTGTTCCCGGAGGGCCATAAAAAATAACCGAACTGATTTTATCTGCCTTTATTGCTCTATATAGAAGTTTTCCCTCGCCTATAATATGCTCCTGTCCTACAACCTGCTCTAGTGTTTTCGGACGCAGCCTGCTGGCTAAGGGTGACTCTTTTTCACTATTTATATTTCTTGCATAATCAAATATGTCCATATCAAACCTCTGTGGTAAATATAATAAATATGCTATTAGCCATTTGGGTTTATTGTATCACAAAACCCGGTATTGAGGAAGTGTCTTATTGTTTTTCCTTAAGTTGAGTTTATTCTATTTTTATGTTAAAATAGATTGTCATATTGTGTTTTTTTATGACAATTACTTAATTTTAATTTTAAAAAAAGGAGGGAAAATATATTGCTATTAAATGAAAATTCATTTGAGACTGAAGATAAGCTTACGGCACAAATTGAAAGGTACGCTGACCGTTGCGTAAACAATTCCTGCATAGATCCAAGTCTCTATGATGTATATAACGTTAAAAGAGGTTTACGTGAAAAAGGTGGAAAAGGTGTTCTTACCGGTCTTACTGAAATAGGTGATGTTCATTCATTTGAGGTGGTTGACGGTGTTACGGTTCCATGCGAGGGACAGCTGTTCTACCGTGGAATGAATATAGAAGATATTGTTAATGGATTTATTGCTGAGGACAGATTCGGATTTGAGGAAGTAACTTACCTGTTATTATTTGGCGAACTACCTAATGCAAAACGCCTTGAAAATTTCAATAATGTTCTTGCTTCATTTTGTAATCTTCCTTCATCCTTTGTAAGAGACATTGTTATGAAGGCTACAAGCAAGGATATGATGAATCTTTTGGCACGATGTGTATTGTCCCTGTATTCATGGGACGATAACCCTGATGATACTTCCATTCCAAACGTTTTACGTCAGAGTTTAAGTCTTATAGCAAGAGTTCCTCTTATTTCAGTATATGGATATCAGTCAATGAGGCATTATCACTATCATGATAATCTTCACATTATAAATCCTGACCCTAAGCTATCAACAGCTGAAAATATCTTAAGACTTTTAAGACCCGACAGCTCCTATACCAATTTGGAAGCTAAAATTTTGGATTTGGCACTTGTTCTTCATGCAGAACATGGCGGTGGTAATAACTCAACCTTTACTAACCATGTTGTATCTTCATCAGGAACAGATACATACTCAGCAATTGCCGCCTCTCTTTGTTCCTTAAAGGGTCCAAGACACGGTGGTGCTAATGTTAAGGTTAAGAAAATGTTTGATAACATGAAAGAAACTGTTAATGACTGGAACGACGATGATGAGGTTAAAAATTATCTTAAGGGTATCTTAGATAAACGTCTCTTTGACCAGTCAGGATTAATATATGGTATTGGTCATGCTGTTTATGCCATATCAGACCCAAGAGCCAAACTTTTGAAGAGTTTCACAAAAAAACTTGCCGAAGAAAAGAATCTTATGGACGAGTATCATCTTTATGAAAATGTTGAACGTCTTGCCCCTGAGGTTATTTCAAAGGCTCACAACAGAAAGAAAAGTGTTAGTGCCAACGTAGATTTCTACAGTGGATTTGTATATTCGATGTTAGGTTTACCTGATGAATTATATACCCCAATGTTTGCCGCCGCCAGAATGGCAGGTTGGAGTGCACACCGTATTGAAGAAATCATTAATGCCGGAAAGATTATCCGTCCGGCTTACAAGAACGTGGCAAAACCTACGGCATATGTACCACTTAACAAGCGATAAACAAAATATGACTTTAAATAATATACATTTTTAAATAAAATAAAGGCAGTTAGTTTAAACAAATTGTTCATTCTAACTGCCTCTATTCTTTCAGATTTAATTTTCAGCAAATTTGAATTTCTCTATTTTTAAAAGAATTTCTTCTTTCTCTTCTTCTCAGTTCCTCCCGTTTTCGCATCGTCAAACTCATGAAGTGTATTGCCTGAGATTTCATCAAATTTCTTAAGAAGCTCTTTTTGTTCTGAATTTAAGTGAGTAGGAACGTCAACCACAAGAGTTGAATACTGGTCTCCCTTTGTATTCTGATTGTGTACATTGCAAACGCCCTTTCCCTTAAGTCTGATACGTGTTCCTGTTTGTGTACCCGGCTTAATGTTAAATTTAACATCACCATCTATGGTTTTGACACGAATATCTCCACCTAATGCTGCCTGTGCATATGATATACGGGTATTGTTATACAAATTCATACCATCACGCTCAAAGTTTGCACTTGGAGATACACGAACATCAACTAACAAATCACCTCTTGGGCCACCGTTTGTACCCGGTTCCCCTTCACCTGTTTTACGGATTCTCTGCATATCATCAATACCTGCAGGAATATCAATAGTAACTTTCTTCTTCGTCTGTTTATATCCATTGCCATAGCAATCAGGACATTTTTCCTTGATAATTTTACCTGTTCCGCGACAATCAGGACATACCTGAGTACTTTGCATCATACCAAACATAGTCTGCTGACGTGAAACATACTGACCCTGACCATTACATTTAGGACACTTTTCAGGAGAAGTTCCAGGCTTTGCACCTGTTCCGTTACAGGTTTTACATATTTCCTTGTAATTAATTGTAACTTCCTTCTTGCATCCAAATACAGCCTCTTCAAAAGTAATTCGGATACCACATCTCACATCGGCTCCACGCATTGGACCGTTATTGCTTCTTGAACGTCCACGGCTTCCACCTCCGAAAATATCACCAAAGATATCACCGAATCCACCGAAAATATCACCGAAATCCATATTGTTAAAGTCAAAGCCACCTGCTCCGCCACTGCCATCAAAAGCCGCATGACCAAACTGGTCGTACTGCTTTCTCTTTTCATCATCAGATAACACCGCATATGCTTCTGATGCTTCCTTGAACTTTGCAGCTGCCTCTTCATTTCCCGGATTTGCATCAGGGTGATACTTTTTTGCCAGAGTTCTATATGCTTTTTTTATTGTGGCTGCATCAGCGTTCTTGTCAACGCCTAACACCTCATAATAATCTCTCTTATCTGCCATAATAATATACCTTCCATCGTTAAAAAATAGCGTATCTTATTTCGTGGGAAAACCCGTCCGTTTGAAACGGGCGGGATTCTCCGGTAATAAGGGGCATCACCCCATTATATTTTTAATTTATACTTCTGTGAAGTCTCCATCAACCACATCGTCATCATGTGGTGCGGCTCCACCTGCATTCATGTCAGGACCTGCACCCTGTGCTCCTGCAGCACCCTGTGCCTGTTCGTACATCTTCTGGAATAACTGCTGTGCTGAGTTCATTAATTTCTCTTTTCCAGCCTTTAATTCCTCAACCTGAGCCTCTGTAGGTTCATTAGCACCAATTGCAGAAACTGTGGCCTTTAATGCATCGATGTCAGCCTGAACTGCCTGCTTATCACCTTCTGCTAACTTATCACCGGCTTCGCTCATTGCCTGTTCTGTCTGAGTAATGATAGCTTCAGCGTCATTTTTTGCATCAATTGCTTCCTTACGTTTCTTATCAGCTGCTTCATATTCAGCTGCTTCCTTAACTGCCTTATCAATATCTTCATCTGACATATTTGATCCGGCTGTAATTGTAATGTGCTGTTCTTTTCCTGTTCCAAGGTCTTTAGCTGATACATTAACAATACCGTTTGCATCAATATCAAATGTAACCTCAATCTGTGGAACACCTCTTCTTGCTGGAGGAATTCCATCAAGTCTGAACTGTCCAAGGGACTTGTTATCTCTTGCGAACTGTCTCTCACCCTGTACTACGTTAATATCTACTGCTGTCTGGTTATCTGCTGCTGTTGAGAAAATCTGGCTCTTCTTTGTAGGAATAGTTGTATTTCTCTCGATAAGTCTTGTAGCAACACCACCCATTGTTTCAATTGATAATGAAAGTGGAGTAACATCAAGAAGAAGAATATCACCGGCACCTGCGTCACCTGCTAATTTACCACCCTGAATTGAAGCACCAATAGCTACACATTCATCAGGATTCATCTTCTTTGATGGCTCGTGACCTGTTAACTGTTTAACCTTATCCTGAACAGCCGGGATTCTTGTAGAACCACCAACTAATAATACTTTGCTAAGCTCTGAAGCTGTAATTCCTGCATCCTTTAACGCATTCTGTACAGGAATAGCTGTTCTCTCAACTAAGTCTCTTGTAAGTTCATCAAACTTAGCCTTTGTAAGAGTCATATTAAGATGCTGAGGTCCCTGCTCATTAGCTGTAATGAATGGGATGTTAATTTCAACCTGTGTAGATGATGAAAGTTTCTTCTTAGCATCTTCTGCTTCAGCTTTAATTCTTTCCATAGCCATCTTATCATTTGAAAGGTCAATACCTGTTTTTGACTTAAAGTCAGCTACCATATAATCCATAACCTTCTTATCAAAGTCATCACCACCAAGCTTATTATCACCGTTTGTTGCTAAAACTTCGATAACGCCATCACCGATTTCGATAACAGATACATCAAATGTTCCACCACCTAAATCGTATACCATAATCTTTTGTTCTTTTTCATTATCAAGACCATAAGCCAAAGCTGCTGCTGTAGGCTCGTTGATAATTCTCTTAACATCAAGACCTGCAATCTTACCTGCATCCTTTGTAGCCTGTCTCTGAGCATCATTGAAATATGCCGGAACAGTTATAACTGCTTCTGTAACTTTTTCACCAAGATAGCTTTCTGCATCAGCTTTCAACTTCTGAAGAATCATAGCTGAAATAGCCTGTGGTGTATAAGACTTGTCGTTAATAGTAACTTTATAATCTGTACCCATATGTCTCTTAATTGATGATACTGTACCTTCTGCATTAGTTACTGCCTGACGTTTAGCCTGCTCACCAACTAATCTTTCACCATCTTTTTTAAAAGCAACTACTGAAGGAGTTGTTCTTGCTCCATCTGCATTTGTTATAACTGTAGGTTCTCCACCTTCCATAACAGCTACACATGAGTTTGTTGTTCCTAAATCAATACCAATAATCTTTCCCATTTTATTTTCCTCCTAAAATAACATAAAACTTTAGTTAATTTGCAACTTTTACCATACTGTGTCTAATAACAGTATCTCTATATTTATAGCCTTTCTGCAGTTCCTGAGAAACAATGTTTTCACCAAGTTCATCGTTTTCCTCATGCATTACTGCATTGTGAAGGTCAGAGTCAAATTCCTTTCCTTCGGCTTCAATAGCTGTAACTCCCATTTCATCAAGAGTTGAAAGTAATTGTTTATAAATAAGATTCATTCCCTGTCCTACAGGTGACTCTAAATCTTCTTCACTAAGTGCTGCAACTCCTCTTTCAAAGTTGTCTACTATAGGAAGTATCTTCTCTATAATAGATTTGGCACCTGTTTCAAACATTGCTGCCTTTTCCTTTTCGCTTCGGCTTCTGAAGTTTTGGAACTCTGCAAATAATCTCTGGTACTTATCATTAAGTTCCTCTATCTGCTGGTCTTTTTTGTCCTTCTTCTTTAAGCCACGCTTTTTTTTCTTATCAGGATTTTCATTCTTGTCTGATGCATCCTGCTTTTCCTCTGCCACATCCTGTGCTTTTGCATCCTGTGACTTTTCTTCTTTTTTAGATTCTTCCTTTACTTCCTCTGTAGTTTCTTCATTTGCCACATCTTTTTCAAGGTTCTCATCTAAATCTTTATTTTCCTTTTGCATCGGATAATCATCCTTTCTTAAAACTTTATACTAATTATCATCTTTAAAAGTCTCACTTAACTGTTCTTTAACAGTTCTTAAAGTTTCAACAACCTTTTCGTAGTCCATTCGCTTCGGTCCTATAATACCGATAGTTCCTTTAAATCCATCTTCAAGCTCGTATGTTGCCGTGACAACGCTACAATCCTTCATGGACTTAACCGGGCTCTCACTACCTATATATACCTGAATGCCTGTTTCCTCATCACTTTCATTAATAAGTTCCGTCAGCTGTGACTTTTCTTCTAATGTTGTAAGTAACTGGCTGGCTCTTTCCTTATCACTAAGCTCAGGATATTTAAAAATATTAGTGGCACCTGATGTGTAAATCTTCATCTGTGCCTCTGTAGCAATAGCTTCCGTAATGGTCTTTAACACTTCATTAACCAATCCCTCAAACTCTCCTGCCTGAGATGTTAATGTGGAAATAACTCCTAAGTTGATTTCTTCTAATGACAAACCTGCCAAAACAGTGTTAAGTGCCACATTCAGTCTCACTATCATTTCCTGACTAATCTGCTGTGTAATCTTTATAATTCTGTTAACTACGTGATTCTTGTCAGAAACAACAGTGCATAACAACTGATTTTCATCAATTACTGATAATTGAACAAACTTGATTTTATTCTCCTGAGACTTCGGTGCGGATACCATGGTGGCATAATTAGTATTATTTGCTAATACCTTTGCCATATTTTGAAGTAATGTCTCAACCTTATCAACCTTCTCAATTAACAAATCTTCTTTTTCAGTTACCTTCTTTTCTCTTTCATCTAACTCAGACATCTTATCCTTTAAGATATTGTCCACATAAAATCTGTAACCTTTATCTGTAGGAATACGTCCTGCCGATGTATGGGGCTGGATAATGTATCCCATCTCTTCTAAGTCAGACATTTCATTTCTAATGGTAGCTGAACTTAAATTCAAATCAGTGTTCTTGGAAATGGTTCTGGAACCTACCGGCTCGCCTGTTTCTAAGTAGCTTCTGATGATAGCATCTAAAATCTTTTCTTTTCTATCACTAAGTTCCATAAGCATCTCCTTTCTTTGATTTATTAGCACTCATTAGTTTCGAGTGCTAATATTTCATCTGACACTAAAATATCACTATCAAAGTACTTTGTCAACAATTTTATTAAAAAAGATTTGTTAATAAATTGTAAACATTTTTAACGCCACTATTTTAAGTTTTTCTTCTATTATAATAATGCACATTACCAATATATCTTAAAACTATAAAATTAATTTATATTTTTATATTGATTGTAGTGGAATCATGTGTTATTCTACTACCTATTGCAATTAATTATTGTGATTATTTTATACAGTTATTTATTGCTGTTTTTATTTAAATTATTTAATGAGATGAGGTTATTTTAATGGTTGCGGAAGGAAAACAGACTTTTAGAACAAAATATTTTGGCGACAAAGCTTTTTACAAAATGATTATGGCTATTGCACTGCCTATTGTTATTCAAAATCTTCTTACTAACTTTGTTGCTATGCTTGATAATGTAATGGTAGGAAAAATCGGAACAGACCAGATGACCGGTGTTGCCATTATTAACCAGTTATTTTTTGTGTTTAATCTGGCAGTTTTTGGTGGAATGTCCGGAGCGGGAATTTTTTCTGCCCAATATTTCGGTCAGAATAATCATAATGGTGCCAGAAATGTATTTAGAATGAAATTAATTATAGGAATATTTATTATTGCCATAAGCATGTGTGTTTTAATTATTCTCCACGAACCTTTAATTAATATGTTCCTGCATGAAGGTGGGGCTTCCGGAAATATCCATGCTACATTTAAATATGCCAGGGATTATCTATACATCATGCTTTTTAGTATTATTCCTTTTGTAGTGGCAAATTGCTATAGCACAACCCTTAAGGAAGCCGGTCAAACCATGGTTCCTATGATAGCAGGACTTTTAGCCGTTATTGTTGACTTTGTTTTCAATGCTCTTTTAATATTCGGTTTACTTGGTTTTCCAAAACTGGGAGTCATAGGTGCTGCCATTGCAACAGTTATGTCAAGATTTGTTGAATGTGGATATCTTATAATTTATACCTACAGACACAGTGATAAATATAGGTTTATTAAAGGTGTTTATAGCAATTTGCATGTGCCTTCCTCTCTTGTAAAAAAGATTCTTTTACGCGGTACTCCCTTATTATTTAACGAATTGCTTTGGGCCGCCGGAATAACAATGCAGACACAGGCACTTTCTACCAGAGGACTTTCGGCCATAGCCGGGCTTAATATTTCCAACACTCTTAATAATGTAGTTAATACATTTTTCTTAACAATGGGCATTGCCATTTCTATTGTTATTGGTCAGTTAATTGGTGCCGGCAAGCTAAAAGAGGCTAAGGAAACGGATACGAAGATGATCACTTTTTCTTTAATGATTTCTCTTGGAGTATCTGCCCTGTTGCTTATTGCAGCACCTTTGTTCCCACGTATATATAACACAACCGGAGAAATACGTTATCTTGCCACAAGATTTATTTTGGTATATGTTCTTGCCACACCATTTAACGCCTTTACCAATGCGGCGTACTTTACTCTTAGAAGTGGTGGCAAAACGGTTATGACTTTTATTTTTGACAGTGGTTTTATATGGGCGGTAAATGTACCTGTGGCAATGCTACTGGCACATTTCACTAATCTTCCGATTGTGTGGATGTTCTTTATTATAAGTATGCTTGATGCCATTAAATCTGTTGTGGGATTTATTCTTGTGAAAAAAGGCGATTGGCTAAATATAATTGTGGAGTAGGAAACCGGGGCGGTGAAATTTCATTTTTGTAATTTCACCTGCCCTGCCTATCTCCACAGCTATTCCGAAATTTCAATTTCAAACAATTCTTCTCCTGCCTGTACTGCACCTTCTTTTAGAAGTTTTATAGTCATCCTGTTATTCATATCAGTGCACAAAACCGGTGATACAATGGATGGAGCATTTTTCTTCAAATATTCCAAATCAAGTTTCATAAGAGTGTCTCCATATTTTACTTTGTCTCCGGCTCTTACAAACACATCGAATCCTTTTCCTCCTAACTTTACTGTATCAATTCCCACATGAATAATATAATTTAATCCATTTGAATCCTTTATTCCTATGGCATGCTTAGAATCAAAGACAAATGTCACTTCTCCATCTACCGGTGCCTTGACTATCGGTGCCCTTGGTGTCACCGCAGCACCATCCCCCATCATTTTTGAAGCAAAAGCTTCATCAGGCACATTTTCAATTTTATCCGCAAATCCGGTAATTGGACTTAAAACAAGAATCTTTTTCCCTCCGGATGTAATACTTGTTTCTTTCCTCGTAATACCATTCCCATTATTCTCATTACTTTCCATAGTACCATTCTTATTCCTCTCTATGGTATCATTCTCATTATTTTCTCTGATACTATCCTTATGGTTCTCCCTTAAAGCCTCCGTTTCTTTTCCTATGGTATCTGCTAAGTCACTTTCTAAAAATTCCTCAAAATCAGATTTTATTACCGTGACTTTTGGCCCGTATATTATTTGCACCCCATTGCCCTTGTGAACAACCCCTGATGCACCTGTCATTCTCAGAACTGAATCATTTACCAAATCGGCATTAAAAACCGTACACCTTAACCTTGTAGCACAGCAATCCACATCTGAAATATTGTCTTTTCCACCTAAGCCTTTGCAAATGGCAATAGACAATTCATTAGCGATTGCTTCTTTAGAGTCATCTCCCTCGTCACTTCCTGCTGTGCCTCCTGATTTACTTCCTACTACACCATCGGATTCACTTACTGCTGTATCTCCCAAATCAGTTCCTGAGCTGCCTTTCTTTTTTGCATCCACATCACTTCGTTTATATAATTTAACTTCGTCATCATCAAATCTTCCGGGAGTTCTTAAATTAAGTTTTTTAATAAGGAAACTAAATAAGAAATAATAAATTATGAAATAAAACACTCCTACAATAACAACCCATATCCAGTTTGTTTTGGCATTTCCCTGTAAAATACCAAAAAGGAAAAGGTCAATAAGTCCCCCTGAAAAAGTCATTCCTACTCCAACGTTAAAGAAATGCATTAATGCGTAAGCTAAGCCGGCAAAAACGCAATGTACTCCATACAAAAGAGGCGCTACAAATAAAAATGTGAACTCTAAAGGCTCAGTGATACCTGTAACCATTGACGTCAGTGCTGCTGAAAGTAAAAGTCCATATACAAGTTTTCTTTTTCTAGGCTGTGCCGTGCGATACATGGCAAGAGCTGCCCCGGGAAGTCCGAAAATCATAAGTGGAAATTTTCCTGACATAAATCTTGTAGCCGAAACTGCAAAATGAGTTACTCCTGAATCTGCCAACTGTGCAAAGAAAATGTTTTGGGCACCTTCAACAATACGCCCTCCAACTTCCATTGTTCCCCCAACAGCAGTCTGCCAGAAAGGAATATAAAATACATGATGAAGTCCAAAGGGAATTAACAATCTTTCCATAAATCCGTAAACCCATGTTCCGATGTATCCTGAATTAAGTACAACATTTCCTACTGAGTTTATTCCTATTTGGGCCGGTGGCCAGATAAAATACATCAATATTCCCACCAAAGTGTAAACAAGTGCACTTATAATAGGTACAAATCTCGTTCCTCCGAAAAACGATAAAACCTGAGGAAGTTCAATTCGATAAAACCTGTTGTGAAGTGCCGCCACTCCCAGACCAACAACAATTCCACCGAAAACACCCATTTGCAGTGATGTAATTCCGCATACATCAGCCACTGCCCCCTGAAGCATATTTTCAATTCCACCATTTATAGATATAAGAGCACTAATTGATGCATGCATAATAAAAAACGCAATTACCGCAGACAGCGCCGCAACTTCTTTCTCCTTTTTTGCCATGCCTATGGCTACTCCAATGGCAAACAAAATAGGCAGGTTAGAGAACACAATATTTCCGGCATCGTTCATAACCTGAAAGATTCCGTGAAAAACTGTCCCCTGCCCCATGATTCCTTCTAATCCATATGTTTTAAGAGTGGTTTCATTAGTAAATGAGCCACCTATTCCAAGAAGCAAACCTGCTACCGGCAATATGGCTATAGGAAGCATAAAAGACCTGCCTACACGTTGTAATACACCAAAAATTCTGTCTTTCATATGACTCTCCTTTTTTTATTATTCAACATTATTTTGAACCAAAAAAGGAAAATCATACCCGATTTTTGCCAATTACATTTCTAAAAACTTTTTAATATTTTCAATATGCTGTAATCCTTCTTTTCTACCGGTCTCGTACAAAGCCTTTAACTTTTCCGGATCAGTCTCTGTCCTTTTAATTTTAATAGGATTATTTGGACGGATTACATATACCTGCTTTTTCTTCTCCATTTCCCTGATATCGTCAAGAGTTTTGTTGTACATTTCATGTCTTATTTCCATATCATGCACTAAATTAGGATATTTCTTTCCCATTTTTAACTTAATTAAAGGAAGAGCACTGCTTTTTTTCTTCCGATAACCATCATGCTGGGTAAGAATAATAACATTTCTGTCATATCCCATTTTCTGAAACTCATGAATAGGAATAGGATCAGCAATTCCGCCGTCTAACATCTTTTGTCCGTCTATTTCAACTATATTAGATACCAGAGGCATAGATGCAGATGCACGATACCATTCAACATCCACCCTGTCTCCATTAGGGCATTTGTGATAAACCGGCTTTCCTGTTTCAATATCTGTTGCCACGGCGTAAAACTCCATTGGATTTTCCTGATATGTTTTTATGTCAAAAACATCTAATTTTTCCGGCAACTGCCTGTAACAGAAATCTGCTCCATACAAATCACCGGTTTTTATCAGAGATCTTATTCCCACATATCGGGGATCTTTGGAATATTTTAAATTGTACCTGATGGTACGACCAATCTGCTTTGATTTGAAATTACAGCCAAAAGTAGCACCTGCTGAAACTCCTATGGTTCCGTCCACAGTAATATTATTTTCCATCATTACATCCAGAACACCTGCAGTATACATACCACGCATGGCTCCGCCTTCTAATACAAGTCCCGTTTTCATAACCGTCTCCTTCTTGTCAAATTGGTTCTTTGCCTACTAAGTAGTCATTTACATATTAATAGTTTTCAGGTTTTACCTGGAAATAAGACTGTGGATGTGCACAGACAGGGCAAACTTCCGGTGCTTTTTTACCGATAACAATATGTCCACAGTTTAAGCACTGCCATACGCAATCTCCATCCTTTGAAAATACCAAATCACCTTCAATATTTTCCAGTAATTTCTTGTATCTTTCTTCATGTTCTTTTTCAATTTTTGCAACACCGTCAAACAAATCTGCGATTTCGTTAAAGCCTTCTTCTCTTGCTTCCTTGGCAAACTCTGCATACATATCTGTCCACTCGTAATTTTCACCTGCAGCCGCATCCTTTAAATTCTCTACAGTTGATGGAATTGCTCCGCCATGTAATAATTTAAACCAGATTTTTGCATGTTCCTTTTCATTAGCTGCTGTTTCTTCAAAAATATTTGCAATCTGAACATATCCATCCTTTTTTGCCTTTGATGCGTAATATGTGTACTTATTTCTTGCCTGTGACTCTCCTGCAAATGCAGCCATTAAATTTGCCTCTGTTCTTGATCCTTTTAACTCCATAGTATTTCCTCCTAATATTTTAGATGTGCCCAACGACACACCTTATTTTTATGAGAATGCCCCAAACTCCTGTATTTCTAATTAATTTCAGGCATTCCACATTATGTGGTTATCCCACATTTTATTTTTATGCATATTCTGCATGTTTTCTAAATAATATAAAACCAGCTTTCATCCTGCTCTAAATCAGTTATTTCAATGCCTGAAGCCTCTTTTTTGTTTTTTCCGGTTTTGTAATTTAACTCCTGATTTTTGATGCTTACCCTGGTTTCCGGTGCAATGGAACTGGTGATAAATGCGTTACTTCCTATTACTGAATTTCTTCCTATTACGGTTTCACCTCCAAGTACCGAAGCCCCTGAATAAATAGTAACGTTATCCTCAATAGTCGGATGCCTCTTTACACCCTTTAATTTCTGACCGCCTCTTGTAGACAGGGCACCAATGGTTACTCCCTGATACACCTTTACATTATCACCAATGATAGTTGTTTCTCCCACAACTATTCCTGTTCCATGATCCATAAAGAAATATTTTCCAATAGTTGCTCCCGGATGAATGTCTATTCCGGTCTGACTGTGAGCATGTTCAGTCATAATTCTTGGAATAAGTGGTACCGACAGTTTAAAAAGTTCATGGGCAATACGGTTTATGGTAATAGTGTATAATCCCGGATAAGACAAAATTATCTCATTTCTGTTAAATGCCGCCGGGTCACCATCAAAAGCCGCCTGAACATCTGTCTCTGTATACTCTCTTATCAAAGGAATCTTTTTGAAAAACTCTAATGTAATCTTTTCAGCTTTTTCAGCCATTTCGTCTTCGTTTGCATTCTGATTTTCCGGCAACTGCCTAAGAGCTATGGCAATTTGTTTATTCAAATTAAACATAACATCTTCTAACAAAACCGTAAGTCTGCTGTTTAAATTATAAAATCTATAGGTTTTTTCCCTGAAGAATCCCGGAAAGACAATTTTCAACATCTTATCTAATATATCAACTATAACCTCCGTATCCGGTTGGTCAAAAAGTTCAATCTGATTGATTGTTCTGTCATCCTTATAGTCTTCCAACAATTCTCCAACAATATTCCTAATTTCTTCTTCACGTCCGTCTCTCATATATTTAACTCCTCGACTTAAGTTACTTTTATATAATACTAGCACAATTTTTGAAATATGTGTAACTCTTTTTTAGGTTATGTGTCAGGCTCGATGTTAGTTTCAATGGCAAGTTAGGATTCGTGCCGGGAATTAATCATGAAATTGTTGTTTTCCCGGTTTGTTTCTTTGGTTTCAGCCGGGGAAGAAACAATTCGTGCCAGGAATTCGTTATGAAATCCTTCTTTTCCCGGTTTGTTTCTTTGGTTTCAACCGGGTAAGAGGTGATTTATGCCGGGAATTCATTATGAAATCTTTCTTTTACCGGTTTGTTTCTTTGGTTTTAGCCGGGGAAGGGGCGATTCATGCCAGGAATTCATTATGAAATCCTTCTTTTCCCGGTTTGTTTCTTTGGTTTCAGCCGGGTAAGAGGTGATTCATGCCGGGAATTCATTATGAAATCTTTCTTTTCCCGGTTTGTTTCTTTAGTTCAAGTCGGGGAAGGGGCGATTTCTAAATGATTCCATCAAAATAACCCCAACGTCAAAAAAATCCAACGCCCAATAACCACAATGTCCAAAAAATTTTGGCTGAAGTAGAAATAAACTTTTCACTTCAACAAAAAATTTCAACATTTTTTGATTTAGTTGTAGACATATTTTTTATTAGTGATAGAATAAAGTGATATTTATCGGAAGGGGGCAAAACAGGGAGTTTTTTCGGGTATTTCACTTGGTATCTAACCTCATACTTTGTAATGTATCTCCCTGTTGTTTTTACAAAAATTTATGGGACAAGTTACTATCGATAACCGTGCTTTTTATAAGCAGATTCTGGTACTGGGAGCGCCTGTTGCTCTACAGAACTTTTTTCAGGCATTAGTTAATATGCTTGATGTTTTTATGATTGGACAGCTAGGTGCTGCCGAGGTTACTGCCGTAGCCATGGGAAGTGGCTGGATTGGACTTTTGTTCTATCTTTTTAATGGAATAACTGCCACAGGCGGCGTTTTTATATCCCAATATTGGGGAAAGAAAGATACCAGGTCTATTCATCATTATATGGGACTGATGTTTATATTAAACCTGACGTTTTCCATTATATTCGCCATATTTACGGCATTATTTTCGGATACGATTATGTTGCTTTACTCGAAGGACCCTGAGGTTATAGCCCTTGGAAGTTCTTATATGAAAATAATGAGTATTTCATGTGTCCTTATCGGACTTATAAATGTATGTTCCATATCTTTAGTAAGCACGGAAAAAACATTTATAACAATGCTTGGAACAATTATTTCTCTTTCAACAAATACAATTTTTAACTACATACTTATATTTGGAAATTTTGGTGCTCCAAAGCTTGGAGTCCGTGGTGCTGCCATAGGTACAATTATTGCTCTTACCCTTGAGCTTCTGTTTTTATATGGCGTATCCATTATAAAGAAGTTTCCGATTTGTGCACCGATAAAAGAATATTTCCAGTTTTCCTTTAGTGATGTAAAAAAATACTTTCACTACGGAACATTTCTTATTATGTGTGAAGTTGTATTTGCCATTGGAAATAACATTTACAATATCGGATACAAATACACCGGAACTGCATCCCAGGCGGCTTTGCAGATTGTAAACACCTTTACCCAGTTAGCAATGATTCTATCTCAGGGAATTGGAACTGCTGCCGGAATTATGCTTGGTAAATTATTAGGCGAAAATAAATTAGAGTTGGTAAAGGCCTACAGCAGACGATTTATGGTTCTTATACCGGCAGTTGCATTTGTTCTGGGAATAATTATAGCATTATTCTCACCCTGCTTCTTAGTATGTTTAATGTAGGCGAGGAATCCTTAGGCTATGCTCAAAAAATGATGGTTATTTTTGCTTTGACCATGCCATTTAGGGCAGAGAACTTTGCCATTGTAGCAGGTATTTTAAGAAGCGGCGGAGACAGTCTGTATTGCTTCTTGGCAAACTTTGTAGGCAACTGGCTGGTGGGAATCCCTATGGTATTCCTTGGTGCAGTTGGACTTCATCTTCCGGTATACTGGGTTTACCTGATGGTTTCCGCTGATGAATTAGGAAAAATGGTGGTAGGAATGCCTAGGGCGTTGTCCTACAAATGGGTAAAAAATATCACATAATTAAATAAATTATGTTGCACTCTAAAATAAAAAAGTGAATCAAATCTTTTTTCATTTAAATAAGCTGTCGCCAATGCGACAGCTTATTTTTACATATCCATAATAATTTCTCTTGCTACACTTTCTTCAACCTGTGTTGCATAAACTCCCGGCGAGAACTCAACAATAGCTCCGATTCCATTTTGAATAACAAAACGTAATTTTCCATCCTTAACTTTTTTATCAGTATAAAGCTTCTTTACTAAAGCTTCCCTGTCTATGTAATCAGGAATTTCTGTTGGAAGCTGTGCCTTTTGATATAGGTTTATAACCCTTGTTCTCTCTTCCTCTGTAACATATCCCATTTTCTTTGCCAGATTTACCTCTGCCACCATGCCTATAGC
>NZ_CAKVZL010000041.1:0-17227 GCF_934835595.1 Eubacterium sp. AF15-50 | reverse complement strand
TGGTAAGGTGGTTGGTGCCACAAAATATCAGGTTAGATACAAACAGGGTAAAAAGTGGAAAACAAAGTATACCAAGAGCAGAGCTTTGACAATAAAGAAGCTTAAAAGCAAAAAGAAAGTAAAAATTCAGGTAAGAGCTGTGATGGTATATGAAAAAAAGAAGGTATATGGTTTGTGGGTGAAGAAAAGCGTAAGGGTGAAATAATATAATTGAGCCGGTTATTAATCATTGTAGGTTAAAGGAGCATATATGAAGAGAGCTGTAAGTTTATTTTTAATTGTTGTTATGGCATTTTCTATTATACCAAATGGAATTGTATTGGCAGGTAATGATAAAATATCTAATCATGATGTTATAGATACAGTGGCTGAAATTGCCACCAGGGATAAATATGATGGAAGGGATTATGGAATAATAACACCGGTTAAGGACCAGGGAAATAGTAACCTTTGCTGGGCATATTCATCCATGGCGGCAGCCGAGGCTTCAATACTGAAATCAGGGATTGATAAAACCGTTACTAAGGATACTTTATCACTAAATCCTGTTGCGGCAGCTTACAGAGTGTACAAAAGGGAGGCTGACCCGCTGGGAAATACGGGTGGAGATTGGCAGTCGGTGGATTATACCCAAAAGGCGGGGGATCCACTGAAAATTGTTAAGTTATGTTCTATGTGGTGGGCTCCCGTTAAAGGAAATGATGCAACGGTTAATCCCTATGAAAATCCTGCATATAGATTTGAAAATGCATTTTATATTCCGGATAAGAGTGGAGATTCTGAACAGTATATAAAATCCGTAAAAGAGGCTATTGCAAAATATGGCGGGGTAACTTTTCAGTACAATAATTTAAGAGAAACAACCTATTATAATCCTAAAAATGAAAAAGGTACGGAAATATCACCTCATGCATGCACCATAATTGGTTGGGATGATAATATTCCGGCAGAAAATTTTGTGCCGGGAGGTGCTAAAAGAAACGGTGGCTGGCTTGTGAAAAACAGTTACAAAAGTCAGGAATATTTCTGGCTTTCCTACGATAATACAAGCTCATGTTCATACGCCTTTACTTTTGCACCTAAGGAGAAATACGATTACAATTATTATTATGATGGAGGAATGGATGACTTTGCGTTGCGAAATGATAAGGTAATGGCAAATGTTTTTAAGGCGCAAAAGGGTGGAACAAATGGCAAGGACGAATACATTAAAGCTGTAAATGTTGCTGTAAGCGGTGAAAATGTTAAGGTTGAAGTTAAGGTATATAAAAATATTGACAATCCTTATGGTGGTCAGGAAAATGTTCCCACATCCGGTGGATATGAGGTGGCAACAACCTCTGCAACCTATGAACATGGCGGATATGTAACGGTGGAACTGGATTCTCCGGTGAAAGTGGAAAAAGATGAATGGTTTTCCACAGTAGTTAAGGTATCAAATGACAAAGGCGATGCTAAAATCATGACATCATACAAAAATTCCAAGGAAATGTCCTATGTTGGAGGTGAAAACAACTGGTCAAATTTAAAAAATTATGTAGGAAGAATTAAGGTATATACAAAGTTAGAGGACAAACAGCAGGAGCAGTCAAAAACAACAGGGAATTTTACCAATTTAATTGTAATGGCACGTTTTGATGATGAAGAGGAATTTACTGATACATTGTATCAGGGAACTTCCGTAAGAAAGCTAACGGATAATTCTTATAATACAGGATTTTATAGCGTATCGGATTACTACAGGAATGTGTCCAATAACAATTTAAAGATAGATAACCTATATTTATTTAATAAGGGTGGTTCCATTAAATTATCTAAAAAGCGTGGCTATTATGCTGAGTATAGCGATGAAAATCCTATAGGTTACACTAATGAAAGTGAACGTATGGAGCGTATGTATGAACTGAAAGAAGACTGGTCTGAAGCAATAAACAATGCAATTGCTCAGGGCAATAAAATTACAAATTATGATGGAACCAAAACATATGGCTTTGATGATTTGGATAAAAACAATGATGGCAAAATAGATGCCATTACAATAATATACAAAAACACAACTCAGAAAATATCGGTAAGTTGGGCATCACCTTTATGGAATTATAAGGATTATTGGGGAAATGTCACCATTAATACCGGTACAAAAACATTAACAAGCGGATATTACGTGCAGCTGACTAATTCCTATGATTATCTTTATAAAAGCAGTGATAATAATCTTATGTTTTCAATAGGAGTTGCAGCTCATGAAATGGGACATATTCTTGGATTTAAAGACCTTTATAATTCCACAGGCAGTTCCCCGGTTTACTATATGTCTGCAATGGCAAAACATTTGTCACCATTGCCTCAGTTTATTTCTTTAAAGGAAAGAGAGGCGAAGGGATGGATTACCGGTGATAATTTAAAGACCATTAAATCAAAGGGAGAGTATACATTAAAGGCATCAGGAACCTTTGGGACATCTGATATAGTGGGATATAAATTAAATATAAAAGGTACAAACAAAACTTTATATTTAGAATATAGGAATTTTGGTGAAAACGGAAATAAATATGATTGTCAGTCAAGGGACTTTTATAAATCAGACGGAACTAAGTTAAAGGGTTTATCCATTACATCAGGACTGGTATGTTATGTGGCAGACAAAGAAACAAAATTTCCTAATAATATGAATTGTACTACCTCAAAATGGAATTATGAGGTTTTAGGTGGAGTATACTCCACGAAATCAGACGCCCCGTTAAAAGAAAATCAGGAATTGGATATTTATGATAAAATAAATGTGCACGTAACGGAAATAAGTGGTGATACATTAAAGTTTAAGATAGATGGAGATTTTGAGGAGGTAGCGGAAGAAACAAGCAGCCAGCCGGAGACACCAAAAGAATCTGTCACAGTGAAACCGGAGCAGACAACTCCTAAAGTTACCATTGAAGCAACAACGATTAGAAAAAATCAGACTGTATCAAAATTCAAAAAAAGAAAACCAACTTTAAAAGTTAAGGCGAAGAAGAAAAGAGTAAAACTTCTAATTGGTAAGGTGGTTGGTGCCACAAAATATCAGGTTAGATACAAACAGGGTAAAAAGTGGAAAACAAAGTATACCAAGAACAGAGCTTTGACAATAAAGAAGCTTAAAAGCAAAAAGAAAGTAAAAATTCAGGTAAGAGCCGTGATGGTATATGGAAAAAAGAAGGTATATGGTTTGTGGGTGAAGAAAAGCGTAAGGGTGAAATAGGAAGGATAGAAAGAACCGGGTATTGTTACCTGGTTCTTTTGTTAGATTATTCTTTAGCATCCTCCAAACAATTACATTAATTCCATATTTTGTGCGTGGTGGAGTCATTTCCAATATGTTATTATTGTTTTGTAACATTTTTGTAATATTTGTGACGCACCCCATAGAAATGGAGGTATTAATGAAGCAATCAATTATAGCATTTATAATTACAGGTGTTGTTACAATATGTGGAGGAAATTTATGGGTGCCGGTGAAAACATAGCATGGGGACAGAGAAGCCCTGAAGAAGTAATGAATGGATGGATGAACAGTTCAGAACATAGAGCGAATATTCTAAATTCCAGCTTCAAAAAAATAGGTGTGGCATATTATGTAGGAGCAAACGGAAGGACATATTGGACACAGTTGTTTACTTATTAAAAATTATAATGCATGAGACGAAAACAGATGGTATGGCTCCATCTGTTTCTTTAGCTGGTACATAACACGGTTTTTGCAACAAAATTTTTAGCAAATATCAATCTTCTGGTACAAAAACATATTTGTATATGATAAAATTGTAAGGGAATTTTTGGAATATTAATAATAAAACTAAAGGAGAAAAATTATGCCAGTTTTTGATTTTAAAAATACACCGGATGATAAGAAGAAAAGCGAATGTACTTATACCACATTTCGTTCAAGCGAAAGCGAAGCATCAGCTAATCATCCTATAATGATATTAGATAACAGTGACAGAAAGTGGAAACATCATTCCAGTGGTGTTTTTACCAATCCAAACACAAAAACAGCCTTTGAATTTAATGAAGAAGATGGCACGGTAAGCGCCAATATCCTGAAAATTGATTCAAGATTTGTGAGCCTTCTTAAATGGTTAGGAGAAAATCACATTAGCGTTAGACTGTCAGGAGAAAATCAGGAAGAAGGTTATGCCGTTTATAAAATCAGGGAAACAGCTTTTGGTGGTGGCACAAAACTTTCAGCTGAAGATGGCTTTCTTCAGTTTATGATTGAAAGATTATTAGCAAGTAATCCACCAAAAGAGGAAATAGAAGATGAGGATATGGAAGAAGATGGAGACAGCATGAAGCTGACCAGTCTTCAAAGTATTACGGATTTTATGAATTGTGCCGGACGTACATTGCCGGACAATATACGTTTGTGGGCAAGGAGAAACTTAGCCGTGGCACGTTCTAATGAAGTGTCCCAGGAGGAAAGACATCATGCCCAAAGAGCCCTTTCCATTATGATGAATATTCAGTGGAAAAACAATTATTTCGAGGCAATTGACCCGGATGAAGCACGTAGAATTTTGGACGAAGAGCTTTATGGAATGGAAAAAGTTAAGCAGAGAATTATAGAAACAATTATTCAGATTAACCGTACCCATACACTTCCGGCATATGGACTTCTTTTAGTTGGGCCGGCAGGAACCGGTAAATCCCAGATTGCTTACGCAGTGGCACGTATTTTGAAGTTGCCGTGGACTACCCTTGATATGAGTTCCATCAATGACCCTGAACAGCTTACAGGTTCATCCCGTATTTATTCCAATGCAAAGCCGGGAATTATTATGGAAGCCTTCTCTATGGCAGGAGAGTCAAATCTGGTATTTATAATTAACGAGTTGGATAAGGCAACGTCAGGAAAAGGTAATGGTAATCCGGCAGATGTACTGCTTACTCTTTTGGATAATCTTGGATTTACAGATAATTATATGGAATGTATGATCCCGACCGTTGGTGTTTATCCTATAGCAACTGCCAACGATAAGTCACAAATAAGCGCTCCGCTTATGTCAAGATTTGCAGTAATAGACATACCGGACTACACACCGGATGAAAAGAGAATTATTTTCTCTCAATTTGCATTGCCTAAGATACTAAAGAAAATTGGTCTTAAGGAAAATGAGTGCATTATGACACCGGAAGCGGTGGATGCAGTTATTGAGATTTATAAAAATACAAGTGGTATCAGGGATTTGGAGCAGGCAGCAGAACATATTACGGCAAATGCGCTTTACCAGATAGAGGTAAATCATGTTAAGTCAGTAACATTTGATGCTGATATGGTTAGAGAATTGTTAGCATAAGGAGGTAATCTATGCCCCACTACAATGATTTATCTAAAGAATTACAGGAAAGAATTCTTGATGACCGTAAAAATCACCGGGATAATCCGTATGCATTTTCAAATGAAGATGTTCTTAGAAGGAATATGAGCCATGATAAAAACAAGCTTCTGCGCCCGGCTTTTGTAAGGGATTGTGAGAAAATAATGCATCTTCCCATGTACAATCGCTATGCAGATAAAACACAGGTTTTTTCATTATATAAAAATGACGATATATCCAGGCGTTCAAGTCATGTACAGCTGGTGTCAAGGATAGCCAGAAATATAGGTAGTTTGTTGGGACTTAATACAGACCTTATTGAGTCAATTTCTTTAGGACACGATATTGGGCACACACCATTTGGACATGCCGGAGAGAGAAAGCTTAACGAACTTTATTTTGGAAGTATGGGAAGATATTTCAATCACAATGTACATAGTGTGCGGGTTTTGGATAAAATTTTTCCTCAAAATCTTAGTATGCAAACCCTTGATGGAATTTTATGTCACAATGGGGAAATGGAACTGGAAAAATATATGCCACGGAAATATGCAGATTTTAAGATTTTTGATGAAAAGGTTGAAGAGTGCTATAAGGATATGGATGCTAACAGGCGACTGGTTCCGGCTACTTTGGAAGCCTGTGTAATGCGTATTTCAGATATTATTGCTTATTTAGGGAAGGATCGTCAGGATGCCCAAAAATTGGGATTGTTTGAAAAGGAACCGGATTTCTTTGGTGGGAAGATAGGTAATACAAATGCAGAAATAATTAACAATATGATTGTAAATATTGTGGAAAACAGTTATGGCAAAAACTATCTGAAAATGGACAAAGATTACTTTGAAGCATTTTCCCAGGGAAAAAAGGAAAATTATGAAATGATTTATGGAAACGTCAAAGTTGGTAAGGTTTATGAAGAAGAAATTAATCCTATGATGGAGGAAATATATTTAAGGCTTATTAAGGATGCAAAATCTCATAATAAGGAATCTGTTTTGTACAAACACCATATAGCATATGTAAAAAAAATGACAGGATATTATTCTGATGTAGATTATGAGGAAAATACTCCGGATGATATTGTAGTTGACTACATTGCCAGCATGACAGATGATTATTTTGTGGATTTATACAAGTATTTATTCCCTAAGGGAAAACATGAAGTAAAATATATAGGATATTTTAATGAATAAAAAAGCTTTGCAGGTTTGTATAAAATCTGCAAAGCTTCTTCTATGTGGTTTAAAAATAATTATTCTGCTGAAACCCAAAGTGCCGGACGTGCATATAGGTTTATGGCAGATACAGGATAGCCATATGTCATAATGTGTCCGTAGGCTGAAAATCGAGCTGTTGACTGGGTCTGACCCGGTTCAATAAGCCAGCATGTTCTGTCGTTATTATTTAAAGTTTTCTGATATTTCAATTCCTGCTGACTGTTTAAAATAAATACTTTGTCAGTGGTAGACTCACCACCTACAGTTTTATAATCTGCATTATCAGAAATTGTAATTTCAGTATCTGCAATATATTTTTGAGCTTCCGTGCTAAATGATTCATTTAAAAATTCACCATTTAAATATTTGCGAAGAGTACAATCATGCCATGTGGTAGCTTTTGCTTCCTCGTTGTAAGGAAGTCCCAGTACAGGAACCAATTTTACAAGAAGATAATCAGAACCGTTCTTATCCACAAGCAACCAGTGATACTCACCAAAAAATACAGTTGAACCAATTTTTGAAGTTTTAATAATTTGTAATTCAACTTCTGCCAGCTTTGAGGCGCTATCCTGATAATCTCCCAGTAGCTGGTAGGTTTTAAGGGCTGTTTTGTAGTCCTTATTCTTTACACATTCACCTGCATATTCATATCTGCTTCTGGTGCAAAGTTCTTTACTGTCACTGTAGTTTTCATCTTCTAAGCCTTTAAACATTTTGTAAGCTTTTTCGTAATTTCCTACTTTTTCATAATATGAAGCACGGGCATATCTTCCCGGCTGGGTTTTAAAGTATATTGCTCCACCAATAGCACCAAGGACCAAAACGCCACACACAATTAAAATAATAAGTCTTACATGGTGATTTTTTTTATCCTTTTTCTCAGTAGGAACTGTAGGAAGAACTTCCTTTTCGTCTTTGGCAAGTTCATCGTGTTCAGCTGCCTTTTTTAAACAAGCCTCGTACTTAGCAGGAGAGTCTTTGTAATCTCCCAATGATTTATATATTTCGGCAATTTCCCTGTACATATCGGCTTTATCTTTGTTTCTTAAAAAGTTATGAATGGCTTTTTGCAGTTTGTCTGCACGAATATATTTTCCTTCCAAAATTTCATTTGATTCCGCCATAATCTTATCCTCCTATATAATATGTAGTGCCCCCTCTCTTCGGTTAGTGGCAATTCATTGGAAACATCCTGAAAAATAAACTTCGCTCATTTTGTTTCCTTTTTCCTATTTAACATACCTATTATACAACGTAATGTAAAGTTCACAAGGGAAAACTGATAACTAGTATACCACAAATAAATATTTCTACCACCGAAACAGTAAAAAATATGGATTATGTTTAAGGGAATGATTGATATTAGATTTAAATAATGTATAATGTTGGTGGACAAATAACCGGATTCATAAGAGAAGAGAGGGAAAACACGTGAAGAAGATTTTTAAGGGAACTGTAAGAAAAATAATCACAATATTATTAATTTTGGTGTGTTTAGCAGGTGTGGCATATTTTGGAATAGGAAAATATACAACATACATGAACAAAACCACCAAGCTGGGATTTGAAAATATTGGGGAATTGGCTACTCAGTCGGCATATTGCACCGGAGTAGGTTCAACAGATGATTGGAGAAAAATGTTTGGCTCCATAAAGATTCCATTTACTGAAAGCAAATATGTTTTTAGCTGTGATGTGGTTATAAAGGCAGGTTATGATTTTGCTGATATAGACTATGATGTTGAAAGCAAAGACAAAGTAGTTACCGTTCATATGCCTAAAGCAAAAATATTAAGTTCAGAATTAAAACTGGATTCTTTTAAGGTATATCATCAGCAGGAAAGCATTTTCAATAACATAAAGGTTGAAGAAAATATTGAGGAGCTTAAAAAACTGAAAAAGCAGACAGAGGAAGACGCCAAGGCAAATGGTTTGCTGGAGAATGCAAGAACAAATGCGGAAACATTAATTAAGAGCTTTTTATCACAAAGCTATAATCAGGATGAATATAAATATGTATTTAAGGATAAGTAGGAGGTGTAACAAATGAAGAAAAAATTATTAAAAGGAATAGGTATTGTAGTAGGAATTATAGTGCTGTTTTATTTGGGACTGATGGCAACAAGATAATAGTAAAAAAGTATAAAACCGGTAAGAGGAAAGCTAAAATCCACTTACCGGTTTTTTTATGGGAAAATATTTTGTCATTGTATGTAATAACAATTAAAAAATATATTCGCGAAATTTACAAAGGCTGTGATGAAGCAACCTAATGGACTTCAGAAAGGAGAAGGCAAAAAAAAGAAATATGCCTGGTAAATTTCAATGGAATTTTCAGAGAAAATAGCAAGTATCAAATTCCCTCACGATTCTGTAAAATCAAATTCAGAGGTGATGAAATTGAGTAGCAACGTGGATAATTATTGTGAAATCTATAAGGAGTTAGCGGAGCTAATTGGGGAAACTAACACCAAAAGGATATGGAGTTATTATCGGGGATTGTCTGTTCAGTTTCCACAACGTTTGTATTCTAAAGAATTTACGCGAAAATTTATAGCGGAAAATTTAGATACAATGAAACCCAAGGAAATGGCGAAACACCTAAATTTAACTGAAAGACGGGTACGCCAAATAGCAAAGGATGTAAAGGAGATGTAAGATTATGGAAGAAAACAATGAAAAGAAATCAAACAAAGTGGTTGAGGCAATTAAGAGACACAAGATACTGACTATTATAGGTATAATAGTGGTTTTGGCATTGGTGTTTAATATTAAGGGAAAAGTGGATAATAACAATCAGAAAAAATATGAAGTAGCTATGAAAGAACAAACCAATGGGGGTGTTGAGGAACAGAAAACCATAGCAGAGACAGAAAGCGAAGACGTAGATAGTGAAGAAAATACAACTGAAATCCCCAAAGTAGAAACAACTAAAGCAAATAAGAAAGAAAAAAAGTCTGATTCAAAAGTTTCAGCGGATTTTAAGGAAATGATGGATGGCTATGAAGAGTTCTTTAATGAATACGTTGATTTTATGAAAAATTATAAAAGTTCCGATAACATTTTAGGAATGGTTGCGGATTATGGAAAATATATGAACAGTTACTTAAGCATGATGAAAAAGTTTGAGGCAATAGACAAAGATGAACTATCCACTGCGGATGCTGCATATTATGTTGAGGTTTCGGGACGAATACTTAAGAAGTTGGCAGAAATCGCACAATAATAACATAACTACTTAACATCATAACAATTGTTATCACCCAGGAAACACCACAAAAAGACTTTCCAGAGATGGGGAAAGTCTGAATATGGTAAAAATCCAAACAATACGAAGGAAACATGTGCCAATTATTGTGACTATGGCAGGAATGGTAGAGTGACCACTGCCTCTTAGTGCACCTGCCGGTGGCAGTGGTAAAATTTTTGGAATATTTAAAATACAGGGAATAATTTTTACTTAAATTTAATATTACTCCTCCTTACAATTTAACATAGGGCAGATAAAATAAAACCCGATAAGGCTTATCAGACAAGTATTAAATTGAGAATTAAATACACAAAATGAAATGTGCATTTAGTAAAAGCCGTTATGGCAGAAGGAGAAAATTAATATGAGAAAAAAGAATATTGCCCAGATCGCAGCAATAGCTATGGCAGTAACAATGGCGGCTACATCAGCACCGGCTAATGTATTCGCATATGGAGAAACAAGTGGAAACAGCACATTATTCGCTGATACACAGAACATATCAGACTACAGCAATTGGAAAGATACGGTATGGAATATAAAAGATTCAGAGGGAAACCTTACAAGAGAAGGGGAAGCCTATGATTCATCAAAAATTATTCTTACACCGGGAAAAAACGCTAAGGATTTAGGATTTGCATGGTACTCCAAAGAAAAAGGTGAGCCGGCAGTTAAGGTTGGAAAGAAATCGGATTTAAGTGATGCAAAGGAATTTAAGGGAACAGCAACGGAAATTAATCGTTCAAACCAGAAAAATACATACAAGGCATCAAATAAAGTTGCAATAGAAGATTATTTTGAAGAAGACACTACTTATTATTACAGCTACACAGACGATGTTAGAAATCCAAACTGGAGTGAAGCAAAGGCATATACAACAAAGAAAACATCATCATTTCAGACAATTCTTGTAGGTGACCCACAGGTTGGAGCTTCAGGTTCAAAGGGACAGGGGACAGATGATGATTTAAACATTGCCGTTGACACTTACAACTGGAATAAGACATTGGAGCAGTCAAAGGTAACAGCACCAAATGCAAGCTTTATATTATCAGCAGGTGACCAGATTGATTATTCAGGAACAGACAGCTCAGATGGGAAGAATGTAAGAGAAAGCGAATATGCAGGATTTACATATCCTTCAATCTTGAGAAAACTTCCTTTGGCAACAACTATAGGCAACCACGAAAGCAAAGGAACAGATTACAAATTCCATTACAATAACCCTAATTCAGATGACAATTTAGGAAGCACGAATTCAGGCTCAGATTATTACTTTAGTTACGGGGATGTGTTGTTTATCAGTTTAAACAGTAACAACAGAAATACAGTAGAGCATAAGGAATTACTTAAAAAAGCAGTGGCAAGTCACAAGGATGCAAAGTGGAAAGTTGTTATGTTCCATCATGACATTTATGGTTCAGGTCAGCCACATTCTGATACAGACGGTGCTAACTTAAGAGTTTTGTTTGCACCTTTAATGGATGAGTTTGGAATTGATGTGTGCTTAACAGGTCATGACCATTCCTACGCAAGATCATACTTAATGGCAGATGGTACAGCAATAAATTATGGAGATTCCGTTGCAGTTAATCCGGAAGGAACGCTTTACATTGCAGCAGGTTCAGCCAGCGGAAGTAAGTTCTACAAATTAGCAACTACAAAACAGTATTACATTGCAGAGCGTTCTAATACACAGCTTCCAACATTTTCAACTATTGATTTTACAGATAATTCCCTTGTAATAAAGACATATGATTACAACGGAAATAAATATGCAGATGATTATACATTGTACAAAACAAATGATAATATCTCCATGAAAGAGTTAATAACCGAAGCAGAAAATGTTAAGAATGATGGTTATACAACACAGTCATGGGATACACTTCAAAAGGCAATTGAAAGTGCAAAAAATCTTATGCAGTACACAGGGGAAGATAAGGGTGCATTAGACCTTGTAAAGGCTTACGATAAGAACAACGACAATGACAATCCTGATGATATGCTTAACTACTATGGATATGCCCAGGGGGATTATCAGAAAGATAAAACAACAACTTTGAAGACAGGATTTTCCACATTGTTAGATAAGACAATGGATACGAAGCTTGTTATTGGCCAGAAAATATTTGAATACAACTACAATAACCTTTTAAAGGCAAAATCAGGCTTACAGAAGAAAGCTGAAACAAATAATGATGACAAAAAGGATGATAACAAGGTTAACAAGCCGGTACAGAAGTTGTCATTAAAGGCAGGCAGGAAGACAGTTAAAACAGGTAAGACAATTACTTTAAAGAAAGGTAAAACATTACAGTTAAAACTTACGGTAAACGGTGTTACAGGAAAGAACGTTAAATACACAACTTCAAACAAAAAGGTTGTAAGCATTTCTGCAACAGGAAAAATTAAGGCATTAAAGAAGAGCAAAAAAGCAGTAAAGATTACCGTAAAGTTTGGAAACAAAAAAGTTTCATTTAAAGTAAAGGCTAAATAGATAATCTGTTAAAGAATTGAGGATTAATTTAATGAAGAAATATTCAAATGTTATATTTGTTGTTTTCCTTATAATTTTCGCAGCAGGACTTTGGTTATTCAACTCCCGGATAACCAGAGTCCCTTTGCTATCTGATGACAATTTTAATTTCGTAAAGGGCGAAGTATTGGAAGTAACAGAGGATAATACAGCAGATAATCAGGTAAACGGTGGGAGCCAAAATGTAAAAGTGAAAATCAGATCCGGAAAATATAAAGGAAAAATCTGTGATGCTAACAATATGAATGGATACCTTTACGGAACATATTGTACAAAGGGAACAAAAGTAATCGTGCAGCTTAGCAGTTACAATGATGAATTGTCAGGAAGTATATATGGATATGACAGAGGAAACATTATTTGGGGGATTGTAGCTGTTCTAGCCATTGGATTATTTGCCGTAGGGGGAAAACGTGGCATTAAATCCATGCTGGCACTTATATTTACCTTTGTATGCGTAATATATCTATACATCCCCTTAATGTACATTGGCTGTTCGCCTTTCTGGGCAGCAGTTCTGGTGGTAATATTTGTAACGATAGTCTCCATATACCTTATATGCGGCTACAACAAAAAAGGAATTTGTGCCATTGCAGGTACCATACTTGGAGTTCTAATTGCCGGAATATTTGCCACGGTATTTGGAAAAATAACCCGTATAACCGGTTATAATATAGAAGATATAGAAACGATGGTATATGTTTCCCAAAACAGTAAGCTTCAAATAGGTGGAGTGTTTTTTTCAGGAATATTAATTGCTTCCCTTGGAGCAGTAATGGATGTGGCTGTTTCCATTTCTGCCACAATAGAGGAAATACATAACAAGCGACCTGAACTTACTGCAAAAGAGTTGTTTAAATCGGGTATACATGTGGGAAAAGATATGATGGGAACAATGTCTAACACATTAATATTGGCATTTACCGGCGGAGCAATAAACACGATGATACTTATTTACGCATATATGATGCCGTATTTGCAGATTATTAATATGTACTCCATTGGAATCGAGGTAATAAAAGGCATATCGGGAACTCTTGGAATTATACTTACAGTACCGCTGGTTTCGGTAATTTCAGCGTGGATGTATGGAAAGAAGAATCCTCATGAATCGAAAAGCAATGAAGAGTGAGTTTGTAAATTTGTAACAAAACACACTTTTACGTCCTTAAAATGCAACAAAAATACATTTTTACGTCCTTAAAAATGTTGACGTGTAAAAATAACATGGATATAATTATATAAAAAGAAGGATAATAAAGAAAAGGGTGTGGTTGTATGAGACGTTTTGCATTGGAAAAATTAAAAAAATGGAAGGATAGTGAAAGCAGAAAACCACTTATTATACGAGGTGCCAGACAGGTAGGAAAAACATGGCTTATGAAGGAATTTGGAAGAGAGTGTTTTGAGAATGTGGCATATGTAAATTTTGACAGCAATGTCAGGATGAAGGGGGTTTTTGAAGGTCAGATTGATATTGAGAGAATAATACTGGCTATTGAAATTGAAACCGGTGTAACCATTGAAAGGGAAAATACGTTATTAATTTTTGACGAAATTCAGGAGGTTCCAAGAGCACTGTCATCTTTAAAGTATTTTTATGAAAATGCGCCGGAATATGCTATTGTGGCTGCCGGTTCTCTTTTAGGTGTAGCAATGCATAAAAAAACATCATTTCCTGTGGGAAAAGTTGACTTTATGGATTTGTATCCCCTTAATTTTCAGGAATTTTTATGTGCATTAGGAGAAGAGAGATATGTAGACATTCTCCAAGGTAAGGACACAGATATGGTAAATACCTTTAAAGATAAATATATAGATAGACTTCGTGAATATTACTATGTTGGTGGAATGCCGGAAGTGGTGCAAACCTACGTTGACACTAGAAATTTTAAAAAAGTAAGAGAGCTTCAAAAAAATCTTATAAATTATTATCAACAGGATTTTTCAAAGCATGCGGAGATGAATCTTGTTACAAGATTAAATCTGGTATGGAACTCAATTCCTATGCAGTTGGCAAAGCAAAACAAAAAATATATATATGGTCAGGTAAGGGAAGGTGCCAGGGCAAAGGATTTTGAATTGGCAATTCAGTGGCTTTTAGACTGTGGATTAATTCATAAAGTACAGAGAATAAATAAGCCTTCGTTGCCGTTGAAGGCTTATATGGATTTAAATGCATTTAAAGTTTTTTTACTTGATATTGGTTTGTTAATTGCAATGACTGATTTAGATGTAAAAGTAATTCTAGAGGGAAATAAAATTTTTACAGAATTTAAAGGAGCCCTTACAGAGCAATATGTTTTACAACAATTAATTTCTGAAAATGGAGTAATGCCTTATTATTATTCAGCCACAAATTCTCAAGGGGAGATTGATTTTGTAGTACAGGGCAAAACTTCAGTTATTCCTATTGAAGTTAAGGCAGAAGAAAATCTCAGGGCTAAGAGCTTAAAGGCATTTTGCGATAAGTATAACCCTAAATTTGCAGTGAGAACTTCTATGTCCGATTATAGAAAACAGGATTGGATGACCAATATTCCTCTTTACAATATTGATAGAATAAGGGACTATCTTGAACAGTAAAAAGTTATAGGGGATTCCCACATTGTATGGTACAATAGTTACCATACTAAAGGAAAGGAAATTCTAATAATGGAAAAAACGAGAGATGGCTTTAAGAGCCGGACAGGCTTTGTAATTGCCTGCATTGGCTCAGCCGTAGGTATGGGAAACATATGGAGATTCCCATACATGGTATCAGATTGGGGAGGAATGACATTTTTAATTCCATATGTTCTGTTTGTAATTTTAATTGGAGCATCGGGAGTTATCGAGGAAATGGCACTTGGTCGTGCGGCAAAGGGCGGACCTATTATAGCTTTTGGAAAGTGTACGGAAGTTCGTACCGGTAACAAAAAAATAGGAGAGAGAATAGGTATTATTCCGGTGATTGGCTCTCTTGCCCTGGCAATCGGTTACACGGTAGTAGTTGGTTGGATTTTCAAATATACTTTTCTTGCCTTGTCAGGACAGTTAGCAGGCATGGGACAGGATATGGATGCCATAGGAGGTATGTTTGGAACCACTGCAACAAAATTCGGTAACAATTTATGGCTGGTGGTTGCAGTAATAGTAACAGCGGTAATTATGGCATTCGGAATTGCAGGAGGAATTGAAAGGGCAAACAAAATAATGATGCCTCTTTTATTTGTACTGTTTTTAGGTCTGGGTATTTATATATTTACATTACCGGGAGCAAGTGACGGATATAAGTACATATTCACAATTAATCCAAAAGGACTGTTAAATGTAAGATTGTGGATTTTTGCCTTTGGTCAGGCATTTTTCTCACTTTCCATTGCAGGAAATGGGACAGTAATTTACGGCTCATATTTAAGCAAATCAGAAAATGTTGTAACATCTGCCGGAAATGTGGCTATATTTGATACTTTGGCAGCATTACTTGCGGCATTTGTAATTATTCCGGGAATGGCAGTTGGAGGTGCAGAGTTATCTTCAGGAGGCCCGGGACTGATGTTTGTATATTTGGTAAATGTGTTTAATGGAATGCCCGGTGGGAAAATAGTTGGAATAGTATTTTACATTTGCGTACTTTTTGCAGGAATGAGCTCACTGGTTAATTTATACGAAGCACCGGTAGCAACAATGCAGGAAAAGTTTGGCCTTAAAAGACCGGCAGCAGTTGGTGTAATAGCTGCTACTGGTTGTATTGTGGGACTTGTAATTCAGGGAATCGTATCAGGATGGATGGATGCCGTTTCAATATATATTTGTCCGTTAGGAGCAATGCTTGCAGGCATCATGTTCTTCTGGGTAGCAGGAAAAGATTTTGCATTAGAAGCAGTAAACCAGGGCAAGGACAAGCCTATTGGAAAGTGGTTTATGCCTCTTGGAAAGTATGTGCTTGTTCCTTTGGCTTTTGTAGCATTAGTTGCCGGAGCAATTTTAGGTGGAATAGGTTAATGGTTGAAAATTGGGAAGGAATTAAAAAATGACTTATAGTAACCCGGCAACTCAGGGAAAGAAAATTACAATTATATTTGGAGTGGTGCTTTCAGTTCTTGTACTGCTTACCATAAATCCGGTTATTGATAATGATTTCTGGTTTTTGTTAAAAGGTGGGGATTATGTAATGGCTAATGGCATTCCCCATACGGAGCCTTTTACAATGCATCAGGGATGGAATTTTGTTATGCAGCAGTGGCTTAGCTCTGTTATTTTCGCATTAATTTATAATACATTTGGCGTAATGGGAATGGTTGTGACCATGAGTATTATATCATTAATTACAACTCTTATAATTTATAAAATATGCTTGTATGTTACTAACAACAATACTTTAATTTCTTTTATTATAGGCTGTGTGTATGTTATTATAAATACTTTTTCATGTGTTACCAGACCTAAGATTTTTACAGCCCTTATATTTGCAGTTGAATTATATTATCTTGAGAAGTTTATAAAAGAGCAGAAAACCAGGTATCTTATAGCACTTCCTATATTATCGGTTTTGGAAATAAATCTTCATGCCTCTATGTGGTGGATGATTATTGTGTTAATGCTTCCTTATGTGGCAGACAGCATTTCCATTCCAAAATTAAAGGTTAAAGGGGAAAATAAAAAAATTATTCCATTGCTTTTATCCATGGTTGCGGTATTTATTGCCGGATTAATTAATCCATATGGAATTAAAGCTATTACGTATTTGTTCAGGTCTTACGGGCTAGAAGAAATAAGCGGGTATATTTCTGAAATGCAGGGGATTAACGTTAATGATGCCATGGGAATGGCAATGGCGGTTATTATGATTATAATGGTTTTTGCCTATATTTTATAC
>NZ_CAKVZL010000040.1:0-17229 GCF_934835595.1 Eubacterium sp. AF15-50 | reverse complement strand
CATCTATATGGATAATATCATCCGTTCTGTTAACAGCTGCTGCTATGGTAATTATAGAAGCTACTGTAAAAATACATACATATGTCAATGCATTTACATGTCTGTAAAGACCTGTTTTTATTTTTCTCTTTTCAAATCTATTCATTATTTATCATTCCAATTACAAATATTTGTCTGTTATTAACCTATATACCTACTATTGCTTGTGAATTTTAGCAAAATTTCGACTTAAAGTCAAATTTTTCGACCACACGCATAATGTAATTTTGCTATATTTTTAGTTATTTTTCAACCCCTAATTGTGATTTTTTACTAATATTATTTTTATTTTATTTTTTAGCAAGTAGTTTTTATTATTATTTTTGGCTAACTACTGTGGATTTTGTCTGTTTTTCATAAACTTTTTTCAACTCATTGCATAATTTAAAATGTAGTTGTATTATAAAATCTGTGAAAGAGATACATATAACACTATTGGGTTGATATTACGAACTTAATTTTATAGACTTGAATCGACCTACTTATTTTTAAGGAGGATTAAAATTATGGCAAGTAAGAAAGTAACAGCAACATCAACTGTGAAAAAGGTTGAACCGGTTGCTAAAGCTACAGAAAAAAAGGTTGAAGTTAAACCTGCTGCCAAGGTTGCTGAAAAGAAGGTTGAAGCTAAACCGGCTGCTAAGGTTGCTGAAAAGAAGGTTGAAGCTAAACCTGTTGAGAAAAAAGTTGAAGTTAAGGCTACTGAAAAGAAAGCTGAAGTTGAAGTTGCTAAAAAGAAGGCTGAAACAAAACCTGCTGCTAAGAAAACTACAGCAAAAAAAGCTACAAAGAAAGAAAATAACGTTTATGTACAGTTCCAGGGAATGGAATTTGACACAGCTGCAATTGAAGCTGCTGTAAAGGCTGACTACACAGCAAAGAACGGTAAGAAGACAATGTCATCAGTTTCTATTTATATTAAACCTGAAGACATGAAAGCATATTATGTAATCGATGGAATCATCGGTGACGTTGCTTTATAAGACATAATCTTATATGAGAAAAAGCTGCCATGAATTTGGCAGCTTTTTCTATATTTCAGGATTCTTCTATGCTTCTTTTGCTTCAACGCTTTCAACAAAGTCGTTTAACTTCTTTGCTAATGCATCAGCATCGATTCCATGAACCATACATGCTTCTTCAAGAGATTCTCCCTGTGAAGCAGGACATCCTATACAATGCATTCCTTCATTTAATAAAATAGGAACACATCCCATATTTATTTTAATGATATCACCGATAATCATATCTTTAGTTATCTTTGCCATAACTATTCCTCCTATTTCCTAGCTTTCTACAGTGAATTAACCACTACAGTATTTTATACAACGAATTTGTAATTTTGTAAATAGTATAAATTCTCCCAAAAGTTACAAATATGCACTTTATAATATTCTGCGTAAAATTAGCATTTTTCCGGTTCCGGATAATCCACTCCAAATGTTTCAACCGTAACCTTCTTCATAACCTGTGGTTCTAACGGTTTATCCATATAGTCTGTGGCACACTCAGCTATTTTATTCACTATATCCAAACCTTCGCAAATTTTTCCAAATGCTGCATACTGTCCGTCAAGATGTGGTGATGTTTCATGCATAATGAAAAACTGTGAGCCTGCTGAATCTGGCATCATTGTTCTTGCCATTGAAAGTACACCTGGCGTATGCTTTAAATCATTGGCGAAACCGTTTCCTGAAAACTCGCCTTTAATTGAGTATCCCGGTCCGCCAACACCTGTTCCCTGAGGATCTCCACCCTGAATCATAAATCCTCTTATTACTCTGTGGAAAATTACTCCATCATAAAATCCCTTGTTTACAAGACTTATAAAGTTGTTTACTGTATTAGGTGCAATTTTCGGATAAAGCTCCGCTTTCATAATATCTCCATTATTCATTTCAATTGTTACTATTGGATTCTTTTCTGCCATTTTATTTCTCCTTTAACCATTTTATCAGGCATTACCTAAAAAGTACGGATATGCCTTATTTTTTTGTATACTATACAACGTTATTCCACTTTTTTCAATGACTTTTATAGGGTTTGCCTTTTTATATCATTTTTTCCAAAATGCTCCTATTGATTAAATGTTACAAAATTGTTACACTTGTTTCATGTTCAGCTGATACAAATATTCGAGAGAATAAGGAGGACAAAACTATGTGTTTTAATTTCAATAGCTGTTCCGAGTTATTTAACGCATTTTGCAAAATTTTTAAATTCGGTTGTTAGTATTTATAAGGTTGTCCCTTTGACTGTTTAATGTCACAGGGGCAACCCTTTTTTCTCCTTTTGCTCTGAATGATGCACCTCTGCCACCATAATTACTTACTAACATATTTTCTACAAACTGCCTTATCCGAATCAAATAAACTTTATAGGAGATGAAAAACGTATGCCATACGTTAGCTTTGTTGGGAACTGAACACCTACCACACGACACAAGATACACATTTGCAACATTAATGCACAATGCAAAGGCAGATGATATTACCCCTAAAAAAATTATGGGGCACAAAATAGATGATATTACCAAAGGTGTATATACACAGATAGCTCTAAAAAATGCTACTAGAAATATCTAAAATCGACCATTAATTTATATTCTACGAGCGTTATTTTTTTACGTTTTTTCATAATTTTTAAAAATAAAAATCCCCATAAGCACTGGATTTATGAGGAACTAAATTTTACATCACGTTCATAAATTATTTACAAGGAGAACACTCTTTTTTCACGATTTTCTTTTATCATAATAACATAAACAAAAGTTATTACTTTTTTGTTTATGTTTTTTCATAATTTTTTTAGAATCGGATAAATCCGATTCCCTCCCTTTTTTATTATTAGAATATATTTGCGGAAAGGATGCAGACATGCATCCTTTTTGTATTGTGTAGTCATTTAAAAAGGACTGCCACCATACAGTGGCAATCCTTTCATTAATAATCAATTAATTATCTATGTTCTTTACAGTTCAAAAACAAGATCTCCATATGTTGGCATTGGCCATAATTCCTTAGGCATTATAAGTTCAAGTTCGTCAGCCGGCTTTCTAAGCTCTGCCATAGCTGCCATAACATCATCCTTATATTCTTCTGCTTTGCACTTTATACATTCAGCATCTGCTGCCTTAGCAGTAACTTCCTCTAATGCCTTAACAGCTGTTTTCATTTCAGCTAATTTTCCTGAAACTTCTGATAACATATCTGCCTGTACTGAAGCATCTGCTCCTGCTTCTTTTACTGCAATTACAGTATCTGCAAGCTTCTTAGTATACTTAACTGCTGCAGGAATAATCATCTTGTTAGCCATTTCAATCATTGTTAATGCTTCAATATTTCTAACACCTGCATACTGTTCAAATAAAATATCCTCTCTTGCTTCAAGTTCAGCCTTTGAAAGGACGTTAAACTTCTCATACATTTCAACTGTAGTGTCATCAACTAATGCAGGAATTGCATCAACAATTGACTTGCAGTTTGGAAGTCCTCTCTTTTCTGCTTCAACAGGCCACTCCTCTGAATATCCGTTACCGTTAAATACGATTCTTTGATGTTCTCTCATTAACTTAACTGTATATTCTTCTACTGCCTTGTCAAAGTCTTCTGCTCCCTCTAATGCATCACATGCATTGCTGAAAGCTTCAGCCATCATTGCATTAAGTACTGTATTTGTATCACCAATTGAGTTAGATGAAGCAACCATTCTGAACTCAAATCTGTTGCCTGTAAATGCAAATGGTGATGTTCTGTTTCTATCTGTAGGGTCTTTTTCAAGTACAGGAAGCTTCTTGATACCAAAATCAAGTGTTCCTGATGAAAGACTTGATGTAGCCTTACCATTCTTAATTATCTGGTCAACAATATCACCAACCTGATCTCCAAGATACATTGAAATAATAGCAGGAGGTGCCTCGTTTGCTCCTAATCTGTGGTCGTTACCTGTATTAGATGCAGCAAGTCTTAAAAGAACTGCATGTCTGTCAACAGCTGCCATTGTACAAGCTAACACTAACTGGAATAACTTGTTGTTTTCAGGTTCCTTTCCCGGCTTAAACAAATTGATTCCGTCATCAGTTGTAAGTGACCAGTTGTTATGCTTACCTGAACCGTTAATTCCATCAAAAGGCTTCTCATGTAATAAGCATACAAATCCATGCTTTCTTGCTGTTTTCTTTAAAATATCCATTACTAAAAGGTTGTTATCAAGGGCAACATTTGAAACTGAAAAAATTGGGGCAATTTCGTGCTGTCCCGGCGCAACCTCACGATGCTGTGTTTTTGCTGTAATTCCTAATTTCCAAAGCTTAACATTTAAATCTTCCATAAATGCCTTTACATTTGGAGCAATTGAGCCAAAATACTGGTCATCCATTTCCTGTCCCTTAGGAGGCATAGCACCGAAAAGTGTACGTCCCGTGTAAATAAGGTCAGGTCTCTTCATATATTTATCTTCATCCACAAGGAAATATTCCTGTTCCGGTCCAACGTATGAGAAAATTCTCTGAGTCTTTTCATCACCAAATAATCTCATAAGTCTTACACCCTGCTTACTTACTGCATGCATTGCTTTAAGTAATGGAGTCTTTGTATCCAATGACTCACCTGTGTATGAGCAGAATGCTGTAGGTATGCAAAGAGTTCCTTCCTTAATGTAAACAGGTGATGTGATATCCCATGCTGTATATCCTCTTGCACTACATGTAGCTCTAAGTCCACCTGATGGGAATGAAGATGCATCAGGTTCACCCATAAGTAAATCTTTTCCTGTAAATGTATTCTCAATCTTTCCGTCTGTTACAGTTGAAGAAAATGAATCATGTTTTTCAGCTCCTACCGAAATAACATATGGCTGGAATACATGTGTAAAATGTGTAGCACCCTTTTCCAATGCCCATTCTTTCATAGCCTGTGCAACCACATCAGCTAACTCCTCTGTAATTTCTCCACCCTGGTACATAAGGCTCTTAACCTTCTCATAATCGCTTTTTGGTAAACGGACTTTCATGACTGCATCATCAAAAACATCTTCACCAAAAACTTTCTCAATATTTACTCCCATAGTTTCTGTTCCTTTCTTCTACTAACATATTTTTCCGCCAATTTCTTATGGAGCTACCATAAAAAAAAGGACACTTCTCCAAATATACTGTTTTGAAGAACGCCCTTGTCCTTAATCTCATTTAGCGGTGAGGTACTACCTCATTCGCCCTATAATCTACATCATTTCTTTATAAAAATCAATAGCTACCAGGTATTTATCTAATTTTTTAAACCTTTTTCTTAATAAAATTAAGTTTAAGGCTTATTTTTGTAATTTTTTGTATTTTTTTGGCATTTTAATCCACTACTTCCTCACCTCTGTAGAGACAAACAATCTGTCTGTTTCCATAGTCGTCCACGCATGTTGAACACATTATAATTTTGTCGGAAGTGTCAGGTTTTCTAACTCCAAAATTGTATCTGCTTCTGGAAGATACAGTATTTATCCAGTTCTGAAACTCCCCGTCATTGGCAAATCCATATTTATATATATTTTCATTATCATCCTTATCTGAAAACACGGAAAATACATAATATATATAATGCCTATACCCTACATATATATCAAACGTAGGATGTTTCCTGCAAAAATCATCATCCCTAAAGTTCATCAGTTCCTTAAACATAGAGCCGTCTAACATATTGTGACCATATAAAATGCACATTTTTCCATCCAGTCCGGCAGTTCTGTAGTCCAAAAAGATGGCTCCTGCTCCATTGTAGACCTTGTCAGAGCCTCTCTTTAAATAAAAATCATTGTCACTATGCTCCACTATAGGATACTGTATTCTGGTTCCGTTAAGCTTTATATAGCCCTTAGCCTCGTCATTATATTGAAGCATTTCTTTATAATCCCATTTCCATGTGGGAACAGATTTCGTGTATCTTATGGACTTATTGTTCTGACTTTTTTCAGTGGTTTTCTCTTCGTTGTCCTTAATAAACATCTGATTTATCTGGGCATATTTTTTCTCGTCCTCTTTGTAATTCAAGTAGGATTCCGTGAGGTTATATGAGGCATAAATAAGTATCCCTCCTGCAAATAATATGGCAAACACTCGCACTACATTATATATTGCATTAGGGATTTTTTTATGTTTTTTCCCGGTGATTTCGTTATTTAATTGTTCCTGTTTGCTATCCTTTGCCTTGTCCACTTTATTACCTGCCACACTTTTTTTCTAAACATAATTATAAAATTATTTCCCTTAAAAATCAACAAAAAGAAGGCTACTACCTAAAGTAACAGCCTTCTCTTGTTACAACGCCCCATTAAGAGCATTATATAAATATTATTTAATTATTCAGCTTTTCCAACTGAACCGAAAAGTTCCATCTTTTCTTTTACTGTAGCCTTAATAGCTTCAGCACCAGGAGCAAGAAGTTTTCTAGGGTCAAATCCCTTTCCTTCTAAGTCCTTTCCGGCTTCAATGTATTTTCTTGTTGCGTCAGCAAATGATAACTGACATTCTGTATTAACGTTAATCTTTGATACGCCAAGGTCAATAGCCTTCTTAATCATATCTTCAGGAATACCTGTACCACCGTGAAGAACTAATGGCATAACTCCTGTCTTCTGCTGAATAGCATCTAATGTTTCAAAGCTAAGTCCTTCCCAGTTTGCAGGATATTTTCCATGGATGTTACCAATACCTGCTGCAAGCATATCTACACCAAGATCTGCTACTGCCTTACATTCGTCAGGATCTGCGCACTCGCCTCTTCCGATAACGCCATCTTCCTCACCACCAATTGAACCAACTTCTGCTTCAATTGACATGCCCATGTTATGTGCTACTGAAACTAATTCCTTAGTCTTTGCAATGTTTTCTTCGATAGGATAATGTGAACCATCAAACATAATTGATGTGAATCCTGCTTTAATACACTTATAGCATCCTTCATATGTTCCATGATCTAAGTGAAGTGCTACAGGAACAGTGATTCCCAATTCTTCATCCATAGCCTTTACCATAGCTGCTACTGTTTTAAATCCTGTCATATACTTTCCGGCACCTTCTGATACTCCTAAAATAACCGGGCTCTTTAATTCCTGTGCTGTTAAAAGGATTGACTTTGTCCATTCAAGATTGTTGATGTTGAACTGTCCAACAGCATAATGTCCTGCTTTTGCCTTTTCCAACATTTCCTTAGCTGATACTAACATAATGTACCTCCATAAAATTCATTAATTGTTATATTCTAAACAACCGTAATTAGTATACTCCATTTTACTTAAAATGCCAATACTATTTTATGGTAATTTTTGCGGTTTTACTCCATTTTCCGAAAATTTTCTTACCCCTTGAATCAATGGAATAGGCACGTACTTTTACCTTGTAAGTTTTCCCGGAAACAAATTTTCCAAAAGTTACGATTTTAGATTCTGAATATTTTGTTTTTTTGCCTACTTTTATCTGATAGCCGTCAACCTTACCCTTTACTTTGTACTTAACTGTCGCCATTTTTCTGTAAATCTGCTTAGTTGAAGTGATTTTTGTCTGCTTAACTGAGATTTTCTGCCATTTAGCTTTGGCAGTTATATCTGACTTTATCATTGTTGATTCAGTTAATTTTTTATCTCCATTATACCAACCTAAAAATTTGTATCCCTTACGTTTAACATTTGGCAGAATTATTGTTTCCCCTGCTAATACCTTTTGCTGATTTACCACCTTGGTAATGTTACTAAACTTCACTGAATAAACCGGTACGCTGCTTTTTTCAGATTTTTCCCATACACCGTCATATGAACCGTTATCACATTTTCTCTGATAAACTCTTACATAATCAACCATCATTTTTTCAGATACAAAATCGTCTTCCGGTGGGAAATAAGGCAAATTGCCTCCCACTGCCAAATTAAGAATAATGTAAAACGGCTTTTTTAATTCTGATTTATGGCTTTCTTTTAAGCTAAATGTTTTGTAAACCTTTCCGTCTACCGTCCATTGCATTTGTTTCGGAGTCCAGATAAGACCATATGTATGCCATGCTGTTTTATCCTTGAATTTTTTAGTGCTGGAAGTCTCATAAGTATCTCTTCCCGGCCTGTCTTTTTCATTTTCCCAGTGAATTGTGCCCTGAGCAAACTGATAGCTGTTCCATGTTTCAAGAATATCTATTTCTCCGCAGTACGGCCAGCCTTTGTCATTGTATCCCAACATCCAAAATGCCGGCCACATTCCTGTAACTGCCGGCACTTTCATACGTGCCTCAATTTTTCCATATTTAAAGGACTGCAAATTTGATGTTTTAATTCTTCCTGATGTATACTTTGTAGCCTTTTTCATTCCCGGACCTTTATAATTATCCGCTCTGGCTGTTATAACAAGGGAACCGTTTTCCACCTTTACATTATCTTCCCTGTCTGTATAATACTCCAGTTCATTGTTTCCCCAGCCGAAATTTGCGCCACCATTTCCTATATCATAAGTCCAATTTTTTAAATTAAGTTTTGTGCCGTTAAATTCGTCGCTCCAAACCATTTTGTACTGTGTGGATTTTGTAGCTGCATTAATATTTTTAACACCAAAACCTAACAATGTGCCTATTAATGTTATCATAAATATCCTTTCTGCTATTTTTCCCATATTTCCTCCTTTAAAATATTTTACCACTTATGTTAAGTTTATAAAAAAATGTCACTGCCATAAAGGTGTCTTTTTTTTAATTGGTGCATTTTTTATAGCAAATATATTCAGAACCATACGTTTTTTTTAGCATACATTAATAATGTAAATCATAAAGGAAAAGGTATGTTAAATGGCTTGTAATATGAATAACAATATGGGAAATTCCCCTATAAACAGTCGTGGCTGTTTAAACTCAAGGTGTGGAAATACCCGCAATATGAACTGCAACATGAATACAATGCATAATGGCACCGGTTGTGGTATGAATCGTAGCTTCAATGCCGGTAACAGGCAGATGCCTCCGTCCCACCTTGATTCTGATAATTCCACACATGAATGTGGATGTAAAAGGAATGAAGGTTGCGACCGCGGCAATGAACCTGTAGATTCCATGGTTCCTGCTATGTCATATGTTCCGTGGCAGATTTGGAGAAATATTTACTGTATAGAAGAAGGACTGGAAAAAGGCACCATTTTTGAAGATATGGATAAACCTTATATTGGGAGGTGTGGTAAAAAATGAAAAACATGTGCAAAGAAGATTTAATGAAAATTATTACTCAGGCAAGTTTTGCCATGGATGATACCCGATTGTTTTTAGACACTCATCCCAATTGCACTGAAGCTATTGCGTTCCATCAGAAGATGGAGAAGGTGCGCCAGGAGGCATGGGATGAGTATACTAAGAGATTTGGGCCGCTAAGATTTTATGAAACCGATAATTGCGATTATTGGGAGTGGAATAAAGGTCCTATGCCTTGGGAAGGAGGTAATTGCTAATGTATGTTTATGAAAAAAGACTCCAGTACCCGGTAAATATTAAATGTAGGAATCCTAAAATGGCACAGGTGATTATAAGCCAGTATGGTGGACCCGATGGCGAAGCTAGTGCTGCCATGCGTTATATGTCTCAAAAATATGCCATGAAAAATTCCCGTGTTGCCGGATTGTTGAACGATATCGCAACTGAAGAAATGTCACACCTCGAAATCGTCGGAACCATAGTTTCCCAGTTGGTTAAAGATCTTCCATGTGATGAAGTAGATGTGGCAGGCTTTGAGAAATACTATGTTGACCATACTTTAGGAGTGTGGCCACAGGCGGCAGGCGGAGTTCCTTTTACAGCTACTGAATTTCAGTCTTCCGGTGACCCTATTGCAGACTTAGTGGAGGATATGGCTGCGGAACAGAAAGCCAGAAAGACTTACGATAACATCTTAAGTCTTGTAAAAGATAACGAAGTAGCAGATCCAATACGATTCCTGCGTAAACGTGAAATTGTTCATTTCCAGCGTTTCGGTGAAGCTTTAAGACTTATTAACGAAGATTTGGATAAAAAGAATTTCTATGCTTTCAATCCAAGCTCCTGCGTAAAAAACTGCTAATTTAAAATCCGGGCAGATTTTCAATTAAAAACTTGAATGTCTGCCGGATGATTACATAATTGTTGTAAATTCCGTTAAAATTATATACACTTGATTTCCGGATTTCCATTACAAATTCTCTGTTGGTTTTTACTCTAATCTGGGGTATACTGTACGTATATTCATTTTTTAAATTAAAAAATTTTTACAGCGAGAGGAGAAATTATGAAGAATTGTCTAGTTGCCCAGTCAGGCGGGCCTACCGTAGCCATTAATGCCAGTCTTGCCGGTGTTATACAAGGGGCTATTGACAGCAAACAATTTGACAAAATATATGGTTCTTTAAACGGAGTTCAGGGGCTTTTAAACGGGAGGCTAATGGACTTGTCCCAAAAATTTGAAGACACCCCTATGTTTATTGAGCTTTTAAAAAAATCGCCTTCCATGTATTTAGGTTCATGCCGTTATCAGCTTCCTGATTACTCAGAAGATGATGCGCCATATGCCTACATTTTTAACAAATTTGAACAGTATGACATTGATGCCTTTTTCTATATTGGTGGGAATGATTCAATGGATACGGTGGACAAGCTTAGCACCTATGCCAAAGCTATTGACAGGGACATAAAGATTATTGGAATTCCAAAAACAATTGACAATGATTTATGTATTACCGACCACACCCCGGGATATGGTTCTGCGGCAAAATATGTGGCATCTACTCTTTTGGAAATCGGTCATGATACCTCAATTTATCCTATTAACAGTGTAACTATTGTGGAAATAATGGGGCGTGATGCCGGATGGCTTACAGGGGCTTCAGTTTTAGCACGAAATAAGTACAATTTTGCACCGCATCTTATTTACCTTCCGGAGGTCGCTTTTGACGAAAAGCAGTTTATCAAAGATGTTCGTACTGCAATGGACAGATATAATAACGTTGTTATTGCAGTATCCGAGGGAATAAAGAATGCAAAGGGACAATATATAAGTGCTACTTCTGCCGTGGAGGATACATTCGGTCATAGTCAGCTTAGTGGTACGGGAAAATGCCTTGAATATATTATCAAGCAAAATATTCAGGTAAAAGTTCGTTCCGTGGAAATCAACATTCTCCAAAGATGTGCAGCTCATATGTCCTCAATTACCGACATTGGTGAGGCGTTTCGTCTTGGCAGACATGCTGTTGAAGTTGCACTTCAAGGTAAGACTGCTGTTATGGTTACTGCCATCAGGAAATCAAATTCTCCATATTCCGTAGATATGGGAGATACTGATGTTAAAAATGTTGCAGGTCTTGTAAAACATGTACCAAGGGAATGGATTAATGATATGGGCAATGATGTTACCCAGGAGTTTATTGATTATGTATATCCGTTGATTTTAGGTGAGCCTGTTGTAAAATACCAGCGTGGTATTCCTGATTATCTGGATATTTCGCATTTATTTCCAAATAAAATAGGTGAATAAATATGTTTAAAGGAGTAGGATATTGCTTTCTACTCCTTTTTATTACAGTGATATTTTCCCAATAATATCTATATATCACCATAGTATTTTTTCAAGATTTTAATTCCAGATGCTATTGTATGCAACAAAAAAACAGTACCGGAAACCGATACTGTTTAGCTGGCCCACAAGGATTCGAACCTTGAAAATGCTGGAGTCAGAGTCCAGTGCCTTACCATTTGGCGATGGGCCATCGTCTTGCGACAGAAAATATTCTATCACACCCCATTTTATATTGCAAGTGTTTTTTTAATTATTTTAAGGTATTTTCTGTTTTTTCACCTTTTCCAATATAAATATTGCCATTTACCTGTTTTTTATACATAATTTGCATTTTTTAATAATATGCTTAACTCTGCGAATCCAGTATTTTCTGCAGGTTTTCTTCACATATGCCACATATTCCCGGTTGTCAGCAGTAATTTCCTTTTGATCCCTGTAAATCAAATCCGTAACTCCTATTACCCAGTCAAAGGGAACTTTTTCCTTCCATCCCCTATTGTCACCACTTATAACATAATGGTCTTTTTTTACCTTAACTATTCTGTGAAGCACATATTTTCCGTCAGGTCTTTTGTATAATGGTAAATCATATTTTTTCAATCTGCCACTAACAGGAATAATCTTAACGGTATCCCTTCTGTTTCTTAAAAGTGGCATCATGCTATCACCTACAATGGTTGAAAGATAAAACCCATTCTCTTTAATAGCATTTTCTATTGTGGTCTTTTCCATAATACCTCTCAAATAATTTATTCTATAATTCCGGGAGTCTTTAATGAAGTAATAAAATTATCAACATCCTTTGTTGCTAATTCAATATCTACATCATATTTTTCCAAAAGTGAATTTATTAAATCATTTCTACTTGCACCATCAGAAATTTTTTTCCAAAGATATTCACCGGTTTCATTTAATTTAACCATACCGTTAAATATTTTACTAGCGGAACCAATTGAAACAACTACAGCCTGTCCTCCCATGTTTCTTAACACAAATCCTTCTTTTATTTTCATTGTCTTCCTCCATATTATTGTATATTTGCTTATTCATTTTTCATGGCATCATATGCCATTTGTGCAGCCTCTTTTGAAATGTTACATCCCATGGAATACATTGGAACTTCTTTTAATAACATATCTCCATAGTCTAAGGTTTTTAAGATAGCCTTAGCATCCTGAGGTCTGTATATCTGGTTCATTAACAATTCAACAGATTTGTCCGCACCTATCCTTTCAATATGGTTCGTTTCTGCCTGATGCAAAAAACATATTCCTGCAAGTTTTGCGCACCTGTTAGTAGAAAGGCAATGTTTTCCATCCCAGGGTGTTCCATAAGCATACACTCCATCCTCTTTAAACTTCAAAAGTGGCTTGTCATCATTTATCATAATAACGTCTTCGCCAAAATTTTCCCGCCAAAGTCTTGCATGGGTGGACTTACCAGTTCCACTTGGTGCCGTAAACATATACGCGTTGCCTTTATATTCTACCACACTTCCATGGCATAACACCACCCCATAATCTAAAACTTTTTCGCAAAACTTTCTATATATGGCAATGTACTCCAAATAATCCTGAGGATATCTTGTATTATCTTCTGCATGTTCCTGCTCATACATCAAATCCTGCAAATTAACTGAAATACAAAATTTTGGTGTTTCACCTTCAGCTAAATACTCCATGCTCTTCTTTTCAAAGTATTTTCCCCTAAACTCGATACCCACCGGCACCTCTGCGAATTTGTATACGTTCATATTATTCTCCATTTTATAATTGCTGTCCCGCTAAATAATTAGCAAACTGTTGAGCTGTTCTTCCTGATATTCCACCATGGCTAAGCTCCCATTTGTTTGCCTCTGCCTTTATTTCATCATCAGACAATTTAACACCCAGTCTTCTACACAATTCAACGGCAATTTCAAAATACTCTTTTTGCGTTGGTTTAGAATAGTTAATTGTAACACCAAATCTATGTACCAATGAAAGTTTCTCTTCCATTGTATCTGACTTATGCATACCATTTTCAACCTGAACATCACTTCTGTCATTCCATGTTTCCTTTATTAAATGACGTCTGTTGGATGTAGCATAAATTAATATGTTTTCCGGCTTTGTTTCCACGCCGCCTTCAATAACTGCCTTTAAAAACTTATACTCTATTTCAAAATCTTCAAATGACAAATCATCCATATATATAATAAATTTATAATTTCTGTTTTTAATAGCTGCTATTACGTTAGAAAGATCCTTAAACTGATGCTTGTATATTTCTATCATTCTAAGTCCCTGCTCGTAATATTCATTGACTATTGCCTTAATACTTGTAGATTTTCCTGTACCGCTATCGCCAAAAAGAAGACAGTTATTTGCCTTTCTTCCCTGAACAAAGGCTTCTGTATTGTCCACTAATTTCTTCTTCTGTATCTCATATCCAACAAGATCATCTAAAACTACCTTGTCCATATTATTAATTGCGTGAAATTCTAAAGGACCGTCTCCATCCTTAATTCTGAAGGCTTTATTAAGTCCAAACATTCCTACGCCATATTGCTTATAAAATTCAGTAACATAATCAAAGAATTCATTTTCATCCTTTGCATTTTCCAGCTTTAAGCTCAAACTCTGTACTTTTTCGCTTACATTTTTGTTGTACATTAATTCAGTCTTACCAATTGCCTTATAATTCTGGAGCTTTTCAAAACAATCTATTCCTAATTCTTCCTCCATTGGTTTAAAATCATAATCAAACAATTTCATAAACTGTTTAAAGTCATTTTTGGCAAAATAGTTTACACTACCATCATTTGCCCCAACTTTCTCGCATGTAAGACTAAATGGATTTTCATTTGTAATCAGAAGATATGTAAGATAATTATGCCATAAGTTTCTATCAAAACCGTAATCTGTTGATACTTCCAATATTCTCTTTACCTGATGATAAATTCTTGTGATAATCTCGTCTTTTTTATAATTTTCACCTTTAAATTCTCTTATTATACTGCTTAATTCCATTAATATAGAATCTTTAGGCATATCACCATATATTAATAACTTTGATACTATGTTATGCATGTTCTTTCTCCTGACCATTAATTATTTCATATTTTATGTACATTAAATATGAGTTTTTGTTACAAAAGCAACCACTAATGGTTGTTACTCCAATAGTGGTTGCCTTTTAATTTATATATTTAAATTAAGAATTAACAATATCCGTTAATTTCGTCTTACAGATTAGCGTGGAATGTTCTGTGAATAACATCATCCTGCTGTTCTTTTGTTAACTTGATGAAGTTTACAGCATATCCTGATACACGAATTGTAAGCTGTGGATATTTTTCAGGGTGCTTCTGAGCGTCAAGTAATGTATCTCTTACTAATACGTTAACGTTAAGATGATATCCACCTTCCTCTGCATATCCATCTATTAATGAAACTAAATTGTCAATCTGTTTTGCACTTGCTGCCATCTTTATTACCTCCTGTTTTTTCTTTTAATAACTCGATTCTGGATTCCTTAAATCCCTGCAACACAATCTTTTTTGCTGCTATTGCCATTTCTTTCGTGGCCGGCTGAATATCCTTTAACGGATAATCTATACCAAGCTCAGCATATTTAGGCTTTGCCATATCATGATACGGAAGAATGTCCAACGCTTTTACCATCTCTAACTTGCCAATAAAAAGTCCTAATTTGTAAAGATACTCTTTATTTAATGTTATGTGAGGCACAACCACGTGTCTTATCCACATCTTTATACCTTTTTTGTTAAGATACCTGGCAAATGCCAAAATATTATCATTTGGCTGCTTGCATAACTTCATGTGTTCTATTGGATCAATATGTTTAATATCCAGCATAACTAAATCAGTTACTTCAAGTAATTTATCAGTTTTCTTCAAATACTCCGGATCATCAGGTCTAAAAGTTACACCTGATGTATCCAGACAAGTATTAATACCTCTATTGTGAGCTGCTGTGAACAGTTCTGTAAGGAAATCTATTTGAACCATTGGTTCTCCACCAGTGGCAGTGATTCCTCCGGTCTTATAGAACGGTGCTTTCTTATCATATTCCTCAAGGAGTTCCTGAACAGTCATTTCCGTTCCTCCGGCCATAGTCCAGGTATCCGGGTTATGACAATATGCACATCTCATCGGACATCCCTTAAAAAATATTACGAACCTTACACCAGGACCATCTACAGTACCACAGCTTTCAGTTGAATGAATAATTCCAGTCGACATCCTAATCTTTCCTTCTCTCTAATTTCTAATTATGACTGCTGTAATTTAATAAGCTCGTCAATGTCAATTCCAAGTTCGTCAGCATCAAGGTCACCTGTAAATACTTCACAGTCTTTTCCAAGTGCGTCAGGAATAACTGTAAATGTATCTGAGATACCATCTCTTGCATTTTCAAATGGAATCTTAGCTACTGATGCAAGTGATGAAACTGCACCGTGAGTATCTCTACCATGAAGTGGGTTAGCACCTGGTGCGAAAGGCTCACCTGTCTTTCTTCCGTCAGGTGTATTACCTGTGTTCTTACCATATGTTACGTTTGATGTAATAGTAAGAATTGACTGTGTAGGAATACTTTCTCTGTATGTGAAGTGCTGTCTTAAGTAACCCATGAACTTGTCAACGATCATTACTGCAAGGCTGTCAACTCTGTCATCATCGTTACCATACTTAGGGAACTCTCCCTCTGTCTCGTAATCAACAACAATTCCGTCTTCGTCTCTGATAGCTTTAACCTTAGCATACTTAATAGCTGAAAGTGAGTCAGCTACTACTGAAAGTCCTGCAACACCTGTTGCGAACCATCTCTTAACGTGTGCATCATGTAATGCCATCTGAATTCTTTCGTATGAATATTTATCATGCATATAATGAATGATGTTAAGAGCATTTACATATACTCCTGCTAACCATTTCATCATATCTTCATATCTTTCCATAACCTCATCATAATCAAGATATTCTGATGTGATTGGTCTGTACTTAGGTCCTACCTGTACCTTTGTCTTTTCATCAACACCACCGTTAATAGCGTAAAGAAGACATTTAGCAAGGTTTGCTCTAGCTCCGAAGAACTGCATTTCTTTACCGATTCTCATTGAAGATACACAACAAGCGATTCCGTAGTCATCACCATTGTATACTCTCATAAGGTCATCGTTCTCATACTGCATTGATGAGTATTCGATTGAAAGCTTAGCACAGTATCTCTTAAATGCTTCAGGTAATCTTGTTGACCAAAGAACTGTAAGGTTTGGCTCTGGAGCTGCACCAAGGTTCTCTAATGTATGAAGATATCTGAATGTTGTCTTTGTAACCATGTGACGTCCGTCAATACCAACACCACCAAGTGATTCTGTTACCCAAACAGGGTCACCAGCGAAAATCTGGTTGTATTCAGGTGTTCTTGCGAACTTAACGCATCTTAACTTCATAATGAAGTGATCAATGAATTCCTGAATCTGCTCTTCTGTAAATGTTCCGTTTGCTAAGTCTCTCTGAGCATAAATATCAATAAATGTAGATGTACGTCCAAGTGACATTGCAGCACCGTTCTGTTCCTTAACAGCTGCTAAGTATCCTAAGTACATCCACTGAATAGCTTCCTGTA
>NZ_CAKVZL010000039.1:0-17300 GCF_934835595.1 Eubacterium sp. AF15-50 | reverse complement strand
GAACTGTTTTTAGCAAAGTCCGTAGTTTTTCCATGATATCCTAAAATGAAAATACTGATTAGGATACTCATAAGATGGTTTATTACTCGGTTCGAATAAAATTTGCATAAGTTTAATTTTTTAAACTGGTTGTATATGAATGAGGAATGATGTATAGTATTTGCGAGAGACACCTTCTTTCGTAAATGTTGCAAATGTTTGTTTTGGCACTTTCATTATACAACACATGGAATCGAGGTGTCTTTCTTTTATGCAAAATCACGAACTTGCTCATTTATAGAATTATATTTAAATATTTAATTTACAGAAAAACTTTCACACTCTCATTGATAACATATTTCCGTCAAATTTATTGAGTATATTTTGTATGAAAATTTACTAACAAATTTATTAGGAGAAAATATGAATCATTTAGATGAACTTGAGGCAGAAGCAATATACATAATGAGAGAAGTGGCAGCAGAATGTGAAAATCCTGTTATGCTTTATTCCATAGGAAAGGATTCGTCAGTAATGCTGCATTTGGCAATGAAAGCTTTTTATCCTGAAAAGCCACCATTTCCTTTTTTGCATGTAAATACTACATGGAAATTTAAGGAAATGATTGAATTTAGAGACCGCAGGGCAAAAGAACTGGGAATTGAAATGATTGAATACATAAATGAGGAAGGTGTTAAGAATAATATTAATCCTTTTGACTATGGTTCATCATACACAGACATAATGAAAACCCAGGCACTAAAGCAGGCTCTCGATAAATATGGGTTTACCGCAGCATTTGGCGGAGGAAGACGTGACGAGGAAAAATCAAGAGCAAAAGAGAGAATTTTTTCTTTTAGGAATAAACAACACGCATGGGATCCAAAAAATCAGAGACCGGAAATGTGGAAGCTTTTCAATACAAGAATTAACAAGGGAGAGAGTATAAGAGTATTTCCTTTATCAAATTGGACGGAAAAGGATATATGGCAGTATATAAAAAGAGAAAATATTCCTATTGTTTCATTATATTTTGCCAAAGAAAGACCGGTTGTTGAAAGAAATGGGCAGTTGATAATGGTTGATGATGACAGAATGAGATTGTTGCCGGGAGAAAAAGTTCAAAATAAAATGGTAAGATTTAGAACGTTAGGATGTTATCCGCTAACCGGAGGCATAGAGTCAAATGCTACGACATTAGATGAAATTATCGAAGAGACAATGGCATCAGTAGAATCCGAAAGAACCAGTAGAATGATAGATTCTGACGGAGGGGCTGCAAGCATGGAAAAAAGAAAAAGAGAAGGATATTTTTAAAATGGAAAGTTTATTGAAATTTATTACTTGCGGAAGTGTTGATGATGGAAAATCAACTTTAATTGGACATATGTTATATGATGCAAAGCTGATTTTTGCAGATCAGAAGAGAGCTTTGGAATTGGACTCTAAAGTCGGATCAAGAGAAGGAAACATAGATTATTCTTTGTTGCTTGACGGATTAATGGCTGAAAGGGAACAGGGAATTACAATAGATGTTGCATACCGTTATTTTGCTACTGAAAACAGAAGCTTTATTGTAGCGGATACTCCGGGACATGAAGAGTATACAAGAAATATGGCTGTTGGAGCTTCATTTGCATCCCTTGCCGTAATTTTGACGGATGCAAGTCAGGGTGTTTTGGTTCAGACAAGAAGACATGCAAGGATATGTTCTTTAATGGGAATAAAACATTTTGTTTTTGCGGTAAATAAAATGGATTTAGTGGATTATGATATTAAAATATTTGAAAAAATCCAAAGAGAAATAAATGGATTAATGTCAGAATTTGATTTTAAAACATTACAAATAATACCGGTATCTGCTACAGAGGGAGATAATATAACAAAGACATCTGACCGAATGCAATGGTATAAAGGCGTCCCATTACTTAAATATCTTGAGGAAGTGGATGTAAAGGAAGACGTTGAGGTTAAAGGATTTTCCATGCCGGTTCAAAGAGTGTGCCGACCAAATCATAATTTTAGGGGATTTCAGGGGCAAATATCATCCGGAAAAATTTGCCGGGGAGATGATATAACTGTTTTGCCAAGTGGCGAAAAGGCAACGGTAAAAGAAATATACGAAGGTGATAAAAAAGTAAATCAAAGCAGTAAAGGCCATGGAGTGACAATTCAGCTGGACTCTGAAATTGATATATCAAGAGGATGTATTATAGAGAAAAATTACAATCTTTTGTGTGGAATGAATTTCTCAATTTGTATATTGTGGATGGACGACAAAAAACTAGTTGAGGGACGGAATTTCCTTATGAAAGTTGGAACAAAATTAGTTCCTGCAACAATTACAAAAATAAATTACAAAATTGATGTTAATACAGGTTCACAAGTATACGCAAAAGCAATCTTTAAGAATGAAATTGCTTTTTGTGAGGTTACGTTAGGGGAAAAAATAGTTGTGGATAAATTCATCAATAATAGGGAATTAGGTTCATTAATACTAATTGACAGAGTATCAAATATGACGTCGGCATGTGGACAAATTGCAGAAATTATCGATAATGAAAAAAATCTGACATGGCATGAAATGGATGTAACAAAGGAGTTAAGGGAACGTCAGTTATCTCAAAAAGCTTTTACGGTATGGATGACAGGACTTTCAGGGTCAGGAAAATCTACCCTCGCTAATGCATTGGAGAAAAGATTATTTACACTGGGAAAACATACAATGCTTCTTGATGGTGACAACATAAGAATGGGACTTAACAAAAATTTAGGATTTAATGAAGGAGACCGAGTGGAAAATATCCGCAGAATAGCTGAGGTTGCCAAATTAATGAATGATGCGGGGCTGATAGTAATTACATCATTTATTTCGCCATATAGTCAGGACAGACAAAGTGCAAAGGAAATAATAGGTGATGATTTTGTGGAAGTCTACGTAAGCACCCCTCTTGATGAATGTGAAAGAAGGGATGTTAAAGGTCTTTACAAAGAGGCAAGAAAGGGGAATATCAGGAGCTTCACGGGAATAAGCAGCCCTTATGAAATACCTGAAACACCGGATGTTGAAATAGACACCAGTGGAAAGAAAATAGAAGATTGTGTGAATACAATTATAGATAAGCTTAAAAAATATATTGAGGAATAATCATGTATTATGAGTAATAAATTACAGCTGTTTACTTCAATGTTAAAAATCGGATGTATTGGATTTGGTGGTGGAAGTGCCATTATTCCCATAATTGAAGACGAGATAGTTGAAACAGGTATAGATACAAAGGAGAATATTGATAAGGATGTTATGGTGGCAAATATAACACCGGGAGCACTTCCGGTAGAAGTTGCTGCTTCAATAGGAAAAAGAGCTGGTGGAAACAAAGGAATGTTTTTATCAGCACTTGCCATGGCGCTTCCGGGAGCACTGGCAGCAATAGCAATTTTTACTATTTTTTCAACTATGAAATTAACAGTATTAAATGTTATTGAACTGGCGTCAGTTGGAGTTTCAATATTTATTTTGTATATGCTAAAAGTTTATATTGGAAATGTATTTAATAAGTGTGCAGGCAATACAAAATGTGAGAGAAAAACCGTTATTTTAATGGCAATATCATTATTTGTTGTTTGTGGCAAAAATTTATATCAGCTTTTAGGAATAAGTAAAACACCGGTATTTTCATTATCTGCCTTTAATGCCTTAATGTTATTTTTCTTTTGCATAATATTCATGGAAAACAACAGACATAAAAATGTGGGTTTCATAGTGATAATGGTTATTATATCAACACTATTTGCTGTTACTCATGGAAAGGGAAATTATATTGATAATAATTATATTATGTATGCTTTGGATGCAATAATGATTATGATTTCTCTGGCAGGAATAGTAGATGATATGAAAAACAGTGGAATGAAGATAAAAATCTATAAGAATTTTTTTAAGGAACTTTTTATATGGATTGTATTTTTAGTCATATGTTCTATGCCGGCGTTAATAAATAATGCAAATATTGTGGAGTTTATTGGCAAAGGAATAATTTCGGCTTTTATGTCTTTTGGTGGAGGGGATGCATATTTAACTATTGCTGATGGGTTATTTGTAGATACAAATATGGTAACGGAAAGTCAGTTTTACGGTCATATAGTATCTGTTGTTAATGTTTTGCCAGGCTCCATATTATGTAAAACCTTATGTGGAGTAGGATACTACCTGGGAATTAACATATCAGGAAGTATTGTGACGGGAGTTTTATTTGCTATAGTTGGTTTTGCATGTAGCATTGCGGCATCATGTGGATTTTATATGACAATATATCATTTGTACAATAATCTAAGTTCACTGAGAATTATAAGTAGAATATCAGAATGTATCCGCCCGATTATAGCGGGATTTCTTATAAATATTTCATTATCATTGTGCAATCAGTCTGTAAGAGTAATGGGAAAGTATCAAATATCCGGAATAAGTACAATAATAATCGTTGTGCTAATGTTTATAATTACATGCTTACTAAAAAGTAAAACAAGGATAAGTAATGCTTTAATATTAGTATTGAATATAGGAACAGTTTTTATTATAAGGGCGCTACATTACATATAGGAGGAAACAAATGTCAACAGTATATTTGTGTATAGGAACACCAAAAACAGGAACTACAGCTCTTCAAAGCTTTATGAGAGAAAACGAAAAATTGTTAAATGAGCAGGGGTATGCATTCCCACAGTTAAATATTGGACTTAAGGGAATCTTTCGTGATAGAAATGCACATTTTTTAGTTAATTATATTACTCAGGATAATAATGATGAGCATAAATTAAAGCAGAAGGAGTTAAATGAAAAAGCATATGGGGAATTAGAAAAGTGCGGGAAAAAATTTGAAAATATTATTTTGTCTGATGAACAAATCTGGTACAGATGCAATTATGAGGAAAAATTTTGGGAGAGATTAAAAGAAGATTTTGGAAAAATTGATTGCAAGGTTAAGGTTGTTGTTTATTTAAGACGGCAGGATATGATTGTTCAGTCTTTATGGAATCAGCTTATAAAAATGCACAGACGTAAAATACATACATTTGAAGAAAGTCTGGAAATAAATGATTATGATTATTTTCCGTTAGACTATTTTAAACAATTAAAAAATATTGAGGAACATATAGGAAAAGATAACCTTATTGTAAGAGTTTATGAGAAAAAACAGCTAAAAAATCAGTCATTATATGAAGATTATTTTGATATTATGGGAGTTAAGCTTAATGAAAAATTTACTTATAATCAGGTTGCAGGAAACGTGGGACTTACAGGAAATTATATAGAAATTAAAAGAATTATAAATGGGGTTACTGATTATAGGGAAATGGAGGATTTTTTATGCAGACCTATTATTAATGCCAGCATATATGGAAATAGTATTGAACCACAAAAAAAGGTAAGCTTTTTTTCTTATGATGAGCAGATTGAATTTTTAAATAAATACGAAAAAAGTAACAACCAAGTGGCAAAATATTATTTAAATAAAAATACAGGGCTTTTTGAAGAAGAAATAAAGGAATTTCCAAAGTGGAAAGTGGACAATGAAAAAATGTACCGTGATGTAATAATTTCCATGACAGAAGTTTTTTGCAGACAACAGCAACAGATACAGGATTTACAAAACAAATATAATGAAATTTCAGATATAAGAAAGAAGTTAGATGAAGAGAAAAGAAGGTTAGAATCTGTGTATAACAGTGCCATATTCAGATTATATAGAAAAATAAGATATATGGTAAAAAAACAAAAATAACATTAAAAGAGGGGATGTCATAAAAAGTGAACATCCCCTTTTAAATATTATTAATGGTAAAGCAGTAAATTACTTTTGCTTATAAGTTGCTAAGAAGTCCTTCATGGCATCCATGGAAATTTTTAAATCATCAATGCATGGAAGGTAAACAATTCTAAAGTGGTCAGGTGTTTCCCAGTGGAAACCACCCCCATGGGTAATAAGAATTTTCTTTTCCTTAAGCAAATCAAGAGAGAATTGCTCATCATTTGTGATGTTAAACTTCTTAATGTCCAGTTTAGGGAAAATATAAAATGCAGCCTTAGGTTTGTAGGCTGAAAGCCCCGGGATATCCTGTATCGCATTATATATGTATTCTCTTTGTTCATAAATTCTACCACCTGGTGCTACCATTTCCCTGGTATCTTCAAGATTATCCAAAGCAGTAGGAATAAGGGACTGGGCAGGTACGTTAGAACATAAACGCATAGAAGACAAAAGATTAATTCCTTCTATATAACCCTTAGCCTTAGACTTGTCACCGCAAAGGCACATCCATCCACATCTGTATCCTGCAATAAGATGGGATTTTGATAAACCGTTAAATGAAACAGTAAGTAAATCCGGTGCTAGCGAAGAAAGGGCAACATGCTCTTCCCCATCCATTACCAGACGGTCATATATTTCATCAGCAAACAAAATTAATTCATGCTCCCTTGCAAGTTCAACAATCTGTTGTAAAACTTCCTTAGAATAAAGGGCACCAGTAGGGTTGTTAGGGTTAATAACAACAATTGCCTTGGTTTTGTCTGTGATTTTTCTCTTCATATCCTCAATATCAGGAAACCATTCAGACTGCTCATCGCAAATATAGTGAACCGCAGTTCCCCCTGCTAAAGTAACTGAAGCTGTCCATAAAGGATAATCAGGAGAAGGAACTAAAACTTCATCACCATTATTTAAAAGTCCCTGCATAGACAAGGTTATAAGTTCACTTACACCGTTACCTGTATAAATATCATTTATAGTAACATTAGGCATGTTTTTCTTTTTGCAATATGAAAGAATTGCCTCTCTGGCTGAAAAAAGCCCCTTTGAATCTGAATAACCTTCAGTAAGAGTAAGGTTTTCAGACATTTTATCTATAATTGCCTCTGGCGCTTCAAAGCCAAAAGGAGCAGGATTGCCAATATTTAATTTGACAATTTTTTCACCCTGGGCAATCATTTTGTTAGCTTCGTCCATAACAGGACCTCTGATATCGTAACATACATTGTCAAGCTTTGTTGATTTTTCAAATGTTCTCATTTACTTCACCTCTCAAAAAAAAATACCCTAAGCGAAAACGCTTAGGGCGAATAATCAAATCCGTGTTACCACCTAAATTCAGGATTAAACCTGCACTCAGTCATCACAATCATGATGAATCCCTGTAACGTGGGAAAACGTCAGAAACTAATAAGATAAAATCTGTTCGTAACTGCTGCTTAGGAACTGCTTCAAAACAAACCGTGTAAGAATTTTCACCAGCCATTCTCTCTCTGAAACCGTGAATGAGTTTACTATTTTCCGTCACTGCATTTAAATATTAACAAAAATAATCATATCCCCATAAGAAATAAAAGTCAATGCTAAATTTAACAATGCAATATTTTTATTCTTTATTTTGTGCTATAATTAGTCGTGGCTAACGAATTGCCATAATTAATAATATGAGAAAAGTATGTAATTATGAATTTAAAAATAGAAGAGTTAAACTATCTCCTTACAACTAAAAATGAAGAAGTAACAGACAATCTTAAGAAAAAAGCAAGGGGAATAGCAGATGATATATTTGGTAAAAAAATATATACAAGAGGGCTTATTGAATTTACTAACTACTGTAAAAACAATTGCTATTATTGTGGAATAAGAAGGGAAAATAAAGGTGCTATCAGATATCGTCTTGACAGGAAGGAAATAATTAACTGTTGTGATAATGGGTATCAATTAGGGTTTAGAACTTTTGTGCTACAGGGAGGAGAGGATGCCTATTATACTGATCATGAGGTTTGTGCAATAGTGTCTTCAATAAAGGAAAAATATCCGGATTGTGCAGTAACATTGTCCATAGGAGAAAAGAAAAAAGCAAGTTATTTAGCGTTTTTTTATGCCGGTGCAGACAGATATCTTTTAAGACATGAAACAGCAGACAAAAAGCATTATGAAAGATTGCATCCAGATGATATGTCTTTTGAAAACAGAAAGAGATGTTTGTATGATTTAAAGGAAATAGGATATCAGACAGGGTGCGGATTTATGGCAGGTTCGCCTTATCAGACAATGGAATCCATATATAAGGATTTACGGTTTATTGAGGATTTACAGCCGGAAATGGTGGGAATCGGACCTTTTATTCCACATAAAGACACGGAATTTAAAAATTATAGGGCAGGTTCTCTTGAAATGACCCTTAGACTTTTAAGTATTATAAGAATTATGAAGCCTGATGTGCTGCTTCCTGCAACTACAGCATTAGGAACCATTCATCCCATGGGTAGGGAAATGGGAATATTAGCAGGAGCTAATGTGGTAATGCCTAATTTGTCTCCTGTAAATGTAAGAAAAAAATATGCTTTATATGATAACAAAATCTGTACAGGAGAAGAGGCGGCAGAGTGCCGGGGATGCCTTGATGGAAGAATAAAAAGCATAGGATATAACATAGTCACTGACAGAGGAGATTATGTTCCAATTAAAAATAAGAAAGTGTGACATAAATGTATAACGTAAAATCATTAAATGCAGATGAGTTTATTTCAGATGAAGAAATAAGGGAAACATTAAAATATGCTGATGAAAATAAAAATAATATTAAATTAATTAATGAAATTTTAGGGAAAGCATCAAAAAAGAAAGGATTAAATCATAGAGAGGCATCTGTTCTTTTAGCCTGTGACATACCTGAAAAGGTACAGGAAATGTATAAGCTGGCAAATGAAATAAAGCAGGATTATTACGGAAACAGAATAGTTTTATTTGCTCCACTGTATTTATCAAATTATTGTGTAAACGGGTGTGTTTACTGCCCCTATCATATGAAAAATAAGCATATTGCCAGAAAAAAACTGACTCAGGAGGAAATAGTCAAGGAAGTTACCGCATTGCAGGATATGGGACATAAAAGACTTGCCATTGAGGCAGGAGAAGACCCGGTTAATAATCCTATTGAATATATATTAGAGTGTATTAAAACCATATATGGAATTAAACATAAAAATGGGGCAATACGTCGTGTAAATGTAAATATTGCAGCTACCACGGTAGAAAATTACAGAAAATTAAAAGAAGCAGAAATCGGAACATATATTTTGTTTCAGGAAACTTATCACAAGAAAAGCTATGAACAGCTGCATCCTACAGGTCCAAAGCATAATTATAATTACCATACCGAGGCAATGGACAGGGCAATGGAAGGTGGAATTGATGATGTGGGTCTGGGAGTTTTGTTTGGACTGGAAATGTACCGCTATGAGTTTGCAGGTCTGCTAATGCATGCAGAACACTTAGAGGCAGTGTTTGGTGTGGGGCCTCATACCATTAGTGTTCCAAGAATAAAAAGAGCTGATGATATTGATCCGGATGTATTTGATAATGGAATAAGTGATGATATTTTTGCCAAAATATGTGCTTTAATAAGAATATCAGTTCCTTATACGGGAATGATTATTTCCACAAGGGAAAGTAAGAAGGTAAGAGAAATGGTACTGCCTCTTGGAGTATCACAAATCAGCGGAGGTTCAAGAACCAGCGTAGGGGGCTATGATAAGCCTGAAATTAAAGAGGAGCTCACCACAGAACAGTTTGATGTAAGTGATACAAGAAGTCTTGATGAAGTAGTAAACTGGCTTATAAAGTTAGGATATATTCCAAGCTTTTGTACCGCCTGCTACAGGGAGGGACGAACAGGAGACAGATTTATGGCATTGTGTAAAAATATGCAGATACTAAACTGTTGTCATCCTAATGCCCTTATGACTTTAAAGGAATACCTTGAGGATTACGCTAAAGATGATACAAGAGAATTGGGAATGAAGCTTATAGAAGAGGAATTAAAGAAGATTCCTAACGAAAAGGTAAGACAAATTGCTTATAATCATATTCACGATATAGAGGATGGCAAAAGAGATTTCAGATTTTAAGGAATTAATGGAGGAAAAATGACTTTAAACAGTACACCGTCAGCTAACAGGATTCACATAGGAGTTTTTGGACGAACCAATTCAGGAAAGTCATCATTTATTAATGCATTTTCAGGGCAGAATGTATCTATAACGGCAAATGTAGCAGGAACAACTACTGATCCGATTTACAAACCAATGGAAATTAATCCCATTGGTCCCTGTGTCATAATAGATACTGCCGGTCTTGATGATAAAAGTGAATTAGGAAAAAGGAGAATAGAAAAAACAAAATTAGCAGCTGAAAAGTCAGATGTTGCCATAATAGTTATTTCTTCGGAAATTAATGATTTTGACAGTTTAAATGATGGTGAGTTTAAGTGGTATAACTATTTTAGGAAAAAAGATACACCGGTAATATTTGTTATAAATAAAATTGATTTAAATGAAAATACCGGAAATTTAAAGGAATATATAACACATAAAATAAAGGATTGCCTAATTATTGAACTGTCTGCAAAAACAAAGGAAGGAATGGGCGATTTTAAAAAATTCTTAGTCAGTCTTAGTTTAGAAGAAGAAAGAACCATTACGGGAAATCTGGTAAAAAAGGGAGATATGGTTTTACTTGTTATGCCTCAGGATATTCAGGCACCTAAAGGAAGACTTATTTTGCCTCAGGTTCAGACTATAAGGGAACTTTTGGACAAAAAATGTAAGGCTTTAAGTGTTACTACAGACCAATATGTGGAAGCCCTTGATATGCTAAAAGAGGCACCGAAACTTATAATTACTGATTCACAGGTTTTCGATTATGTGTATGAAAATAAGCCAAAAGAAAGTCTTCTTACTTCATTTTCGGTTTTATTTGCAGCCCTTAAGGGAGATATTAATTACTATTTGGGAAGTGTAAAATGTATAGACAAGCTGACTGAAAATTCAAAAGTGCTTATAGCGGAATGTTGCAGTCATGCACCTTTAGAAGAAGATATAGGAAGGGAAAAAATACCTAAAATGCTTAAAAAACGCGTAGGAGATAATCTTACTATAGACATTGTAAGTGGAAATGATTTCCCTGAAAATTTGAAAGAGTACGATTTGATAATTCAATGTGGTGCCTGTATGTTTAACAGAAAATATGTTATGTCAAGAGTGGAAAGTGCCATAAGTCAGGGAGTACCCATGACAAATTACGGTGTAACTATTGCCTATATAAAAGGAATACTGGAAAAAATAGAAGTTTAGTTATATCTTGAAACATTTATGGGAAATGTTATAATTTTATAAAAACATTGGGAGATGATTATAATGAAGCATAATGAAGATAAAACAAATGTTATGAGATTATTAGACCAGAAAAAAATTAAGTATAAAATGTACAATTATGCAGATACAGAGGCAATTAGCGGAACAGAGGTAGCTAATGCTTTAGGACAGAATCCTGAAATGGTATTTAAAACTTTAGTTACCGTGGGAAAGACAAAAAATCACTATGTTTTTTTAGTTCCGGTGGAAAAAGAATTAGATTTGAAAAAAGCAGCCAAATGTGTAGGGGAAAAGAAAATAGACATGATAAAGTCAAAGGAACTTTTAGGACTTACAGGTTATATTCATGGTGGATGCTCTCCTATTGGAATGAAAAAGTTTTTCAGAACAACAATTGATGAAACAGCAGGGAATTTTGATACAATAATGTTTAGTGGTGGAAAAATAGGATATCAGGTAGAAACTTCCATTGAAGAATTAAAAAAGATAATTAAGTTTGAATTAGCAGATATAACCACAGATAATAAATAAAAGGAATTATTTTACAGTGCATACATATAATATATAGATTAAATAGGAATGTTTAAGTCTATGTTGATAAAAATGCAGGTTAATACTCAGGATAAGGGAGAATTACAGGTAAACATTGTAGATAGTGAAAATGCTCCAATAAAGGATGCAAGAGTTATTATCAGAAAACCACGTATTTTGCCGGAGCAGCCAATTAATTCCGGAGACATGATAGAGGAATTAAATACGGATATTTCAGGGCAGACACAGGTGGTGGATTTAGATGCCCCTCCTCTTGAATACAGTCTAAATGAGAATAACGAGGAAATGCCTTACGCAAATTACGATGTGGAAATTGATGCGCCGGGATATGAAGTGGAAAATGTGGAAAATGTGGAAATTCTACCAAGGTCTTTGGCAATTCAAAATGTGAAATTAAGGAAAACTCAGGAAGAAAATATTAATATACCTCCCCATACCCTTTATTACGAATATCCTCCAAAGATTCCCGAGGATGAAATAAAGGATGTAGGGGAACCGGGAGAAATCGTATTGAGTCGTGTAGTAATACCGGAGTATGTTGTGGTTCACGATGGCGTGCCATCCTCTAATGCAAAAGATTATTATGTAACATATAAAGATTACATTAAAAATGTGGCATCCTCTGAAATATATGCCACATGGCCTGAGGCAACCTTAGAGGCAAACATTCTGGCAATTATGTCTTTTACATTAAATCGTGTATACACAGAGTGGTACAGAAATAAGGGAAAAGACTTTACAATTACATCTTCTACGGCGTATGATCAGAAATGGATTAACGGAAGAAATATTTTTGAATCCATAAGCCGTGTAGTTGATAATATATTTGATCAGTATTTATCATTGCCTGATGTAAGGCAGCCAATCCTTACCCAGTATTGTGATGGTAAAAGGGTAAAATGTCCTAACTGGTTAAGTCAGTGGGGTTCCTGTAATTTAGGGGAGCAGGGGTATTCCACCTTGGAAATAATCAGAAATTACTACGGAGATGAAATGTATATTAATACTGCTGAACAAATATCAGGAATACCGGCATCCTGGCCGGGATATGATTTAACTATAGGAGCCAGTGGACAGAAAGTAAGACAGCTTCAGGAACAGCTAGATACAATTGCCCAGGTATATACAGCCATACCACGTTTAGTGGCAGATGGAGTGTATGGAGAAAATACTCAGGCATCAGTAAGGGCTTTTCAGAAGATATTTGATTTGCCTCAGACAGGAATAACGGATTTTGCCACATGGTATAAAATTTCACAAATATATGTGGGAATAACCAGAATTGCAGAAGGAATTCCAAGAGGATAAATCATAAAATGTCATAAATTTTAAGGAAACACTATGTTGTACGATAAAGATATAAGGGAACCCCTTTTTGATTTTTTAGATGATATTTATTTAACAAACAGAATAATTGAAGAAAAGCAAATGGGACGCTCAAGGGCAGATGTTGTTATGGTTACCCCTTTGGCGATTTACGGTATAGAAATAAAAAGCGATGCAGATACTTACGCAAGGCTGAAACGTCAGGTTAGGGATTATGACAACTTTTATGATTATAATTATGTGGTGGTGGGAACAAGCCACGCATATCATATACAGGAGCATGTCCCTGATTACTGGGGAATAATTACCGTGGAACAAAGTGAAGGTGTTTGTGACTTTTATGTAAAAAGAAAACCGTCAAAGAATCCTAAGGTTAAGTGGAAGAAAAAACTTAGTATTCTTTGGAGACCGGAGCTTGCAAACATACAAAATATAAATAACCTGCCTAAATACAGGCAAAAAAGTAAGGATTTTGTTGTAAACAAAATAATGGAAAAGGTGCCGGAGGATATTTTGCAAATTCAGTTTTGTGAAGAATTAATGGAACGGGATTACAATGAAATTGGAGAAATAATTAAGGAATATAAAAAACAAAAAAAGCAGTAGTGCTGGTATTGAAACACTACTGCTTTAAGTTTATAAGCTATTAAACCTGTGCTGTTTTTACAGATTCAAACTCTTCTACAATTTCCTTTTCAGGAGCAGGAGTAAGAAGACTTACAACTACAATGAATATACATGCTACCATAAAGGCAGGTAATAATTCGTAGATATCTAAAGCTCCACCTAAAGGACGTACAACATATTTCCATAGGAAAATCATAATACCCCCTGATAGCATACCGGCAATGGCACCATACTTGTTTGAACGTTTCCAGAATAATGCAAACAGCATTACAGGTCCGAAGGTAGCACCAAATCCTGCCCATGCGAAAGATACAATCTGGAATACATTACTTTTAGGATTAGATGCCAGGAATATGGCAATTATTGAAATAACAATAACAGTTGCTCTGGCTACAACTACTTTTTTCTTTTCAGAAAGTTTAATTCCAAATACCCCGTCTAACATATTTTCAGTAACACTAGATGAAGCAGCTAAAAGCTGTGAGTCTGATGTGGACATGGTTGATGCAAGAATACCTGCAAGAATAATTCCGGCTACAATGGCGAAAATAAAACCGTGTTTACTTATAACAGTTGAAATCTGAACAATAATTGTTTCTGAGTCAAATGAACCATATGCGCCTAAAATTCCTTCAGTTGACATACTAAATCCGATAATGCCGATTAAAATAGCAGCAGCCATGGAAATAACTACCCATGTGCTGGCAATACGTCTTGATAATTTAACATTTTCAGGATCATCAATAGCCATAAATCTTAATAAAATATGTGGCATGCCAAAATATCCAAGCCCCCATGCCAATGTAGAAATAATAGTAATAATACCATACTGATTAGCTGAATTAGTAGCTGCATTGTAGCTTGAATTAAAGCTGAAATATCCCGGTAAATCCTTTGCATTGGCAATAACCTGATCCATTCCACCAACGGAATCAATACCGTAAAATACAACAATTGCCAAAGCAACAGTCATAATAATACTTTGTATAAAGTCTGTGGTACTTGCTGCAAGGAATCCGCCAAGGGATGTGTAAGCAATAATAACAATGGCACTGATAATCATAGCTGTCATGTAATTAATTCCAAATAATGAATTAAATAATTTTCCACAGGCTGCAAATCCTGATGCAGTATAAGGAACAAAGAATATAATGATTATCATTGCTGAAACACATTTAAGAACTTTTTTATCACGATATCTGTTAGCAAAGAAATCAGGGATTGTTATTGAGTTGTTACAAATAACTGTGTATTTTCTAAGTCTTTTTGCAACAATAAGCCAGTTGACATATGTACCAAGGGCAAGACCTGCAATAGTCCAGAAAGTATCACATACACCGGTAAGATATGCAAGTCCCGGAAGTCCCATAAGAAGGTAACTGCTCATATCTGATGCTTCAGCACTCATAGCCGTAACAAAAGGTCCAAGCTTTCTTCCACCTAAATAAAAGTCGTGGGTTGTGTTTGACTTTTTAGAAAAATAAAAACCGATAACCAGCATTGCTCCCATGTATACAATGATGGAAATCAGAATTCCAATTTGTGAAGTTGTCATAATTTTTATCTCCTCTGTAATTTTATTAAAATAGAACTAAGCACTATTTTATAGGAAATAATTGTATAAGGCAAGTGTAAATAATCTTTTTTTCCTTATTAATAATATATGAAAAGCATATTTAAAAGATAAATGGGAATAATAATAACAAATTGGAAAGAGTAAGAAAAATAAGGAGAAAAACATATGGGGCAGGTAATTGGAAAACAAAGTGTACTTTTTGAAAATCCACCTTATCTTATAGAAGGGGCATCAATTGTGGGACAAAAAGAGGGGGAAGGACCTCTTGGAAAATGTTTTGATGTGGTAGAACAGGATCCAATGCTTGGAATGGAAACATGGGAAGAGGCAGAAAGCCTTTTGCAAAAAGAAGCAATTCAGAAGGTGCTACTTAAGTCTAATATGACTAAGGATGATATAAGATATATTTTTGCCGGAGATTTATTAGGGCAGCTTATAGCTACCACATTTGGAATATTGGAGTTTGAAATTCCTTTTTTCGGATTATATGGTGCGTGTTCTACCATAGGAGAGGCTTTAAGCATTGCAGCCATAACGGTGGAGGGAGGCAATGCAGACAATGTTATTGCTGTGGCCTCCAGCCATTTCGCCAGTGCCGAGAGACAGTTCAGATTTCCTTTGGCATATGGTAACCAACGACCATATGCTGCCACATGGACAGTGACAGGCTGTGGGGCAGTTGTTGTGGGCAAGCAAAAAGGATTTGCAAAAATTACCGGAATAACTACAGGTAAAATAGTGGATTACGGCGTTAAGGATGCACAAAATATGGGAGCATGTATGGCACCGGCAGCTGCTGAGGTAATTTATCAGCATTTTAAGGATTTTAATTCCACTCCGGGAGATTACGATAAAATAATTACGGGAGACTTAGGGATAGTAGGAAAAACAATATTGTTTGATTTGTTAATGGAAAAAGGATATGATATTTCAAAAGTTCATATGGACTGTGGAATAGAAATGTTTGATGCAGGAACTCAGGATACCCATGCAGGAGGAAGCGGATGTGGATGTGCAGCCACGGTTCTTACAGGATATATCTTTAAGCAGCTTAAAAAGAAAGCCTTTAAGAAAATTTTATTTATTCCTACAGGAGCGTTAATGTCACCTGTAAGTTTTAATGAGGGAAACAGTGTTCCGGGAATTGCACATTGTGTTATGATAGAGGTTTAAAGGGGGAGAAAGATGATTTTTATAAAAAGTTTTGTGGTAGGTGGAATAATATGTGCCATAGTGCAGGTTATTATTAATAAGACAAAACTTACACCGGGAAGAATTATGGTAGGATTGGTCTGCCTTGGAGTAATATTAGGAGCCATAGGGCTTTATCAGCCTTTTGCCGACTGGGCAGGTTGTGGGGCGACAGTTCCCCTGTTAGGATTTGGCAATAATTTGTGGAAGGGAATGAAGGAAGCCATAGGAGAATCCGGAGTTCTAGGATTGTTTAAAGGGGGCTTTACATCAGGAGCGGTAGGTATATCAGGAGCATTGATTTTCGGGTATCTTGCATCCCTTATTTTTAAGTCAAAAATGCAATAAAGGATAAAAGATTAAAATTGTAATGTAGTCCGGGCGGAGGTATACCTTTAATAATTAAAATAATTCCATACAAACTTAATAATATAAAGCAAAATACACAATTACCTTATTTGATTAAGTTAAAGCGTGGCAAAGGTTGAAAAAATTAAATTTTTATATTATAATTTGTCAATGTAATGTGTTGAAGTCTTAAAATTTGGATTAATGATGTTTTTTATCATAATCGTGCAATAGGAAGCATGTCAAAAAAGGCTTTTGGTGCATGAAAAATATGCATTTATAACACATGAGATTAACTAAAATTATGTTATAGAAGGAGGACTACAAAATGTCATATGTAGACGAGGTATTAGCAAAGGTTAAAGAAAAAAATGCTAGTGAACCGGAATTTTTACAGGCAGTTGAAGAAGTGTTAAATTCACTTAGACCTGTAATTGATGCAAACGAGGATAAGTATAGAAGAGAGGCTTTACTTGAAAGAATCTGCGAACCTGAAAGACAGTTCAAGTTCAG
>NZ_CAKVZL010000038.1:0-18357 GCF_934835595.1 Eubacterium sp. AF15-50 | reverse complement strand
CCATGCCTATAGCCAATGCTTCACCGTGAAGAAGCCGGTAATCGCTTACAGTTTCAATTGCCCTTCCAACGGTATGACCTAAATTAAGAACCTCCCTAAGTCCGCTTTCCCTTTCATCCTTCATTACAACATGATATTTTATACGGCAATTTTCCTCTGCAACCTTTTCGCAAACATCTTTATCCACAGCCATTATTTTATCAATATTCTTCTCTAAATATTCAAAGAAATCACTGCTGGCTAAACATGCATGTTTTATGGTTTCTGCCAAGCCACTGGATAACTGTCTCTTTGGAAGAGTTTTCCATGCGGCAATATCAATGTAAACCTTTTGGGGCTGATTAAACATTCCAATAAGATTTGTGGCAAGAGGAGTATCTACTGCGGTTTTGCCTCCAACTGATGCATCAGCAGAAGCAAGTAATGTGGTGGCATAATTTATAAAAGGTACGCCTCTTCCATAGGTTCCTGCCACAAAGCCTGCCAAGTCCGTAACCACTCCGCCGCCTACTGCTATAATACAGCAATCTCTGCGGTATCCCTTTGAAAGCATTGTATCTTCCACATACTCCTTTGTCTCTCTTGTTTTACTTTTTTCACCGGCTTCAAAAACAATCAAATCTGTCTTAAATCCTGCTGTTTCAATTAACTTATGTATTTTTTCACCATATAAATCCTTAACCACAGAATCTGTTACAACTACATATTTCTTTATATTCCCTACAAGACCGGCTTTTAAATCTAAAATTAACTTTTCTTCCAAAGAAAAACCAATTTCAATATCATAACTGTCATCCACTACCTTTTTTAATTCTACGTTAAATGTACTCATATTTGTCCTTTCCTAAAACGCCCTAACATAGCTTTGTCAAACGTCTAACGTAATTTTCTCTATTGGTGCTTTGCGAAATGCTCTAATATAATGTAATCTTTAGTTCTTTGTCTTTTTCTTCTGCTGCATTGCAACTATTTTAAGCAGACTTTGCTTTGGCAAAAGTTTTTGTCCCATTATGCATATTTTCATTTTTAATGAAGGTACAATAATAACCTTTCTCTTTTTCATTCCCATTAAAGCTTCCTTAACACAGTATTTAGGAGTAATTCCTTTAAGGGCGAAAATAACGTCTGCCATTTCATTAAATTCCGTGTCTACAGGTCCGGGACACAGCGCCCCCACATAGATTTTACTGCCCTCTTCTTTTAATTCCTGTGCCACCGCCTGGGTAATACTTGTAACATACGCCTTTGTAGCATAATATGTCGCCATATAAGGCCCTGCCGGAAGAAGCCCTGCTGAGGAGGCCACGTTTAAAATTCTTCCATAACCCTGGACTTTCATTTTTTGAAGGACTTTTTTAAATAAAATATGCATTGCCCTGATATTTACATTAATCATGGAAACTTCCTTTGCTAAATCCGTATCCTGAAAATTTCCACAGGTGCCAAAACCTGCATTATTTATAAAAACATTAATGTCCCTATGAGATATTTTTTCCCATAACTGATAACACTCCAATTCGTTAGACAAATCAGAGACAATAATCTCACAGGGAACTGAAAGTTCCGATGCCAACTTTTCCAGCCTGTCCTTTCTTCTTGCAGTAAGGATAAGGCTGTAGCCCATTTTGGCAAAAGCTCTGGCAAACTCCATTCCAATTCCGGAACTTGCACCTGTTATAACAGCTGTTTTTGTTTTCATGAAAAAACCTCCTTGCATAATATGTAGAACCTCTTCCCTGCGGTCAGAGGCATTTCGTCGGAAATATTTTTACACTAGAATGAAACAACTAATTCCATCTTGAATTTTTCTTCCCCAAAAACTGCATGAGGAACATCCTTTGGCATAATAAGTGATTCACCTTCTGTTAAGGTGAACACCTCTCCACCTACTGTAAAACGGCCTTTTCCGTCAAGTACAGTAACCATGGCATCTCCACCTGATGCATGAGTTGATATTTCCTCTCCCTTATCGAAAGAAAAAATGGTAACACTTACAAAATCGTTTTGAACCAAAGTCTTGCTAACAACCTGTCCATCCTGATATTCAACTAAATTCTTTAATAATATTTTTTCCTGTTTTGGAATATTCTTGTACAATTTGCCTCGTCCTTTCATAAAAGCCTATGGCTTAACCTATTTTTTAATTTTAACCTTTTTAGAAGTCCATCTACTATAATATACCTTTTTACCGACTTTTTTATAACATCTTACCTTTACATACAGAACTTTTTTGTTCTTTATTTTGCTGCTTTTAACTGTAAAGACATTTTTCTTAACTTTCTTAGTTACGGTTTTTGATTTGGCATATTTCTTAGAGCTTGAAATTTTAATTTCATATCCGCTTATGCCTTTTATCTTCTTAAGGGATATTTTAACCTTGTTTGAAGCTAATTTTTTGCTGAATTTAGACACTTTTGTCTTTTTAACAGTCACTTTACCTACAGTGGTGGTTTGCTGTTTTTTAGTGGTAATATTTCCCCCTCCGGAAGTCTTTGTAGTGGTTTCCGGCTGCGTAGGAGCCACTGTTGTAGGCTTCTGTGTTGGAGCCACTGCCGTTGGTTCGCTCCCCGGCTCTGTTGCCGGCTGTGATGTTACATGCTCGCTGCCAAGCTCTGTAGTTGGCTCTGCTGTCGGTGCCTCTGTGGTTGGCTCTGTAGTTGGAGCTTCTGTTTCATCTTCCTTAATAAGCTTCACTGCTACATCAAAACTTCCAATAGCGTTTTTATCCTCAAATTTTGTATCAAGGAAATATACCTTATTGGCTTCAAGGTGATAACTGATAAAGAAATTGCTGTCATAATTTCCGTCAGAAAGTTCCCCTCTGTCATCATTTTCTAATAAGAGATTTTCATCTACATCATAGAGAGCTGCCCATGTATCTGTATCATCACCTATGGAATAAATATTATAATCCCCTGATTTAGCCGGAATAAATCTTAAACGGCTGGTCTGATTCTTTTCAACAATATTTACCGTGGTGTTCTTTCTTGTGGTTAAATCCTGTATATTTAACTGAGTTACCACTACAATATCATATGTTGTTGTTTTTCCTCCATACTCAACAGTAAGAGTTCTTCTTTCCACCTTGTCAGAGGCAAAGCCCTTAACTGAAAAGCCTGAACTTTTAATTGCACTGGTTCCGTCTACATAATTAACCTTTATTTCAAGACCTACACAATTAAATTTATCACCTATAGCAAATACAGTTTTCTTTGGATATTCTGATATTTCAATAGAACTAACCTTCTTCTCTGATAATTCACTAAACTGCAAATCATTTCTTTTAGCGTATGTATCTGCTGTAGATGCAGCATATCCGCAAATTGTAACGTTGCTATTATTTAAAATGTCATTTATCTTACATTCACTGTTTTCTATAGTTAATTTGCTTAATTTATCGCAGTTATAAAAAGCCATATAGCCGATTTCACTAACAGAGTTTTTAAGAACTACTTCTTCAAGATTTGCTGAATTGTAAAAGGCATTATCGTTTATGATGGTTGAGCCATCTATTGTTACTGATTTGTCCTCTCCTGCAATTGTATACTTAATAAGCTTCTTTAAATCCTTTGAATACAGACAGCCGTCCTTTGATGCATAATAGCCATTACCTGTGGCAACATCAAAGTTTTTAATTGACTTAGCACAATAAAAGGGTTCATATTCACCCATGCTTCTAAGTCCTGCCGGAATGGTTATGTTTTCAAGATTTTGACTGTAGTCAAAGGCATAGTCACCAAAACTTCTAACTGTTTCAGGAATTGAAAAATCTGTATTTTCCCTGTTTGCAGGATATATTAATAGTGTCTGCATATTTTTTGTGTACAAAACACCATCTGTTGACTTAAAATTTTCATTTTCATCATCTACTAAAATCTCTTTTAAACTCTGACAATTTTCAAACGCATATTCTCCTAAATTGGTAATGGTTTTTGGAAGACTAACACTTTCTAAAGCACTACTTCCAAGGAATCTTCTACTATTAATCTGTGTAATTCCCTCTTCGATAATAAGTTTTTTAAATGCTATTTCAGAAAAAGGTGAACTACTCACCGCTCCTTTACCACTAATTGTCAGTGTTTCACTGGCACTGTCATAGGACCACTGAGCCTCACTTCCACAACTGCCTGATGTAGCGCTGTCAGCATAGACAGTGTTAGCATCAGTTGTAAAAACAGATGGTGCCGGGGAAAAAGCCATGGCAACTACCATTCCCCAGGTAACTATTTTCTTAAACTCTTTTCTCATAACCTTACTCTCCTATTCCTCTGCTATTTGTACATCCACTATTACACTGGTATTGGCACTAAAATGATTAGCCACTGATGTAACAGTTTTCTTACCTTCTATGTTTTCAAAGGGCACTCTGTAAGTTATACCTCCCATAAATGCTCCACCTGACTGCACATATTTATAATAAACATACACCTTCTTATAGGTTTTGTCTGTTTTGTTTTTAAGCTTGAGATTTCCGTTTTCCTTAATTACTTCAAACTTATCCTCTAACAAATCCGGGGCATCTAAGTAGGCATTAACTACAGTTCCGTAAGAATAATCGTCCTTATCACTGTATTTTCTCTTATTAGATTCCAACACCAAAGCCGATGTATGAGGCAACAGATTAGTTACTCTAAAGGTAGCATTTTCCTTGTCACTAACTTTAAAGGTAATATCACCTACCTGTAACATCTTGTCAGATGTATTGGATATAATAATGGCTGCCACCTTTTCTATAGGCTCATCGCTGCCATCCTCTAAATAATTTCCTGTATAACTTCCCACTTTTTCAATAATGAGATTGCTGTCTGATAATTCTACCTTTTCACTTTTTTTATCGTCTTTATTACTTTTCTTATCTTTCTGATTAGTTGTAGAATTTTTTACGCTTTTTTTAGTTGTAAATCCCTGAATTTTGTCAACTTCCAATGTATTCTTTCCCGGCTCTACATAGTCCTCTACTCTGGTTACATTATTAGTTATGCTTTCTAATTTCTCAGGGCTTAAAGCAGTATTCTTTTGTGCTTCTTTTTTCATGCTTTCTACTTCGCTCTTGTTATTATTGGCGTTTTTAAAAAACAGTATAGTTCCTACTAACAGTAGCACCACGCAAACAACTATAACAATTACAATTATCTTTTTATTTTTGCTATTCATCTTCATTCTCCGCCTTTGCTAATGATTCAATATTATTTACAAAACTCTGGCATTGTCTTAGGTACTCACGGGTTATTCCACACAAATATTCCGGTTTTACAGTGGAATCACCATGACCTTCTGCAACAGCTAAAGCTCCACAAACGGTACATGCATTTCTATGCTCACACCGGGTGCAGGCTTTGGGTAAAAAGATCTTGTCAGTTTCCTTCACTATGTAATCCCAGCACTCATCAAAGGATTTTTCTTTGGGATTTACAACAGGCTGATTCATCATTCCACAAGGTGTCATACGTCCATCCCATGTAATCCAGAAAGAACATTTTCCTGCTATGCACCCCATGTTTTCTTCCTCAGCCACAATGCAGCCATCATCTTCATCTGCTCTAAAACCCTGTTGCATTCTTTTAATAAACCAATACAAAACTCCACTATCCATTTCAGCCATTTTGGTTCTAAAAAGTGCCTGTCCCGCTTCTTCTTCCGTGAATCTTAAAACCTCATTTTCACTTTCAAAGCGTCTGATAGGTGGAAACATATACACCATAGGCTTAACTTTTAATTTCCGCTTCTTTGCAAAATCGTATATAGCCTCTATATCGCATACATTGTAAGGTGTGAAGCTGGCATTTATTGCTACCGCTATTCCCGCTTCAAGCAACCTGTCAATGGAAGCGGTCACCTTATCAAATCCATGGGAATCACCACATAAACGACTGTAAGTTTCATTACTTCCACCATATAAAGTTATTCTGATTTTTGATGGTGGACATTTTTTCAGCCAACAGACAACCTCATCAGTAATTAATATGCCATTAGAATTAATGGTAATTATAAATCCCATTTTATTCAATTCAGTATATATCTCTTTAAAATCCTTTCTAAAAAAAGGCTCCCCACCTGTAAGTAAAAGAAACAGCATGCCCTTATCCCTGCACACTTTTCCAAAATCTATCCATTGATTTGCCGTCCATTCCCTGCCGGCACTACACATTTCCTTCTCAGACATTCTGATGTAGCACATTTTACAATTCAGATTACATCTGGGTGTCAATTCAAAAGAACCATGTATCGGTGCCCTGTCCTTCATGGCTTTTAAATACAAACCGGTTCTAAGGTTAGGCTTAAAAGGATTATTCAAATCACTCACAAAATTTCTCCTTATTAAAATACCGTATCACAAACTAACTTTACTGCTTCTTCGTCCGGCAGACAGGTTAATTCATATACCGGTATCCTGCTAATAATTTCTTCTATAATATTCATGCTAATATTTGACAGCTTATCATCCCATCTGGCAAGAGAAAATCGTGGAAACATATTTCTATACAATTCCATTCCCACCAACTGCCTAATAGAATTTTTTTCTCCCTGTTTAAGCAAAATAATTGCTTTAATAGGTGCAGACTCATTTCTAAATATCTTAGAACTTCCTGCATAAGGAGAACCATAAACATTAGTAATATCCTTAGAAATATCTATAGTAGCCCTGTCACCATTAAGTATATCAGCATTCATGTATTTTTTCCACAAGTTTGCCTGAGTTGATTTTCCAATCTCTGAAGGTCCACTAAAAAGGATTGCCTGATTTTGATATTCAACTACGGAAGCATGCATAATAATGCGGTTGAAAAGAAGTAAAACCAAATCAATATCAAGGCTACTCATTAAAAGTCCTGGACCATTAGTTAATTCAATAAACTTTCTATCAACATAAATTTGTGCTTCCTTTGATTCTATGTCAAACACTGTACTTATTTCCAGACTACTGTCATCTCCCATTTTGTAACTGAAATAAACAAAATATTTGCTGTTGTTTATATATATTTTTCTGATATTGTTTTCAAATATCAGAGTGCCTTTATCACTCTTCAACTCACTTTCCACCATGATTCTATATTTGAAATCTGCTTCCTTTTCATTGTTACATATAAAAGGCACCATATTTTCGGGTACCTCCTTATAAGGGAATCCTTCAATTTCAATTATTAATCCTGCTAAATTAATTTTTATATCCATATTATTTATAAAACCCTTTCCCGACAAAAGTCAGGAAAGGGTTTTCCTTTTTATTATCTTATGATGGCATAGTCGGAGTAAAGTAACACAATCCACTAGTAGGTGTGTCATATCCCATACTCTTTACCCATGCTTCAAATGCCTCATCTGTTTCAGGTGCACCTGCCGGTACCATTGTTGACTTATACGTATCTTTTAATTCATTATATAAATCTGATCCCATCTCTACAGTTGCTAAAATCTCAATATCCATATCAAACTTTTCAATGCAGATTTCAGGTTTACTATATTTCTTCATTATTCCTGTACCACCTTTCCATCAAATCCAAACTTTTCAGATCTGTATCCTTCTTCATCATATCCAACAATATACATTGTACTTGCCTTTATGTTTTCTGTCTTACTTGCTTTGAACTTGAGAGTCCATTCTAGTCCACCATCAACTGTCTTACTTGAAGCTGTTGTAAGTGTTACTTCTTTTCCATTTGCATCAAATACTTTGATATCATCTACTGCCACAGGTGTTGTTACCTTAACCATGGCATATCTGTCTTTAATAAAACTATCTGATTTTGTATTATATCCTGCCTTTATAACTACATCAGTAGGATTTAATTCTGATTTAACACCTTTATCTTCAACTGTAGTTGCTGTTACCGGACTTAATTTGTATCCTACGACTTTCATGCCTGTTAATGAAACATATCCGTCACCACCTGCAACTCTTAAGTACAACTTTCCATCATACTTATCTCCAAGTGTATCAAGTTTATAATACAACTCTGTTGCTGATTTAATTGTAGCAATATCTGTCCATACAGCACTGTTATTAACTTCCTTTAAGTACTGAAGTTTAAGTTCACTTCCCTTAACATTCTTTATTCCAACCTGAATTGTCTTGGAATTTCCTGTGTAACCCTCTAAATTGTCATACATAAATGCCAAACCATATCCTGCACTTAAATACAATTCATTGTTTGGTCCACTTACTGCATATGTCATCATATCCTTAGTTGTGTTTGGATCCAACTCCTTAGTGTTATCTGTATTGTATCCGTTAAAGGATTCTACTACCGACTTACCTGTAAGGAAGGCTGCTCCATTTCCTGTATACTTAGCTAAGGAAATAACTCCCTGTTTATCATATGTTGAACTCAATGGGTCATCATAATTAAACTTAAAGTTTGCTCCTAATATAAGCGTTTTATTTCGCTTACTGTTGCACCTAACTCATTGTTATCATCATATTTACCTTCAGCTGTTGAGTTACCCTTAGCCGGATTATAAATTCTGATTCCGTCAATAAATACACTCTTTGCTTCTGAATTATTTCCTTTAAGTGAAGTTATAGTAACAATATAGTCACCAGCTTCTCCTGTATCATTTCTCCATGTTATTACTGGAACCTGATACAAATCACCATTTTCGTATGATGTATCAATAATCATACTCTTAACAAGGTTACTCCATCCATTCTGAACAATTAACATACCATTGTTTTTAGTTATCTTTGTATCATCTGTCTTGTTGTATACGCTTACAACAATAACTCCTGTTGAACGATTTGTTCTACTTACAATATCAAATCCTGTACCCTTGAACTCAAAGGCTGCCATAGCAGATTTACCTAACTCGTGTGAGCTTCCATTACTATTACCGTAACTTTCATCTTCATATGCCGGATCATATCCGTACTGCATATCCAATGCATTAGACTGTGAACTGTCTTTTGTCTCACCATTAATTGTTACATTTCCTGAATAAATAATCCCGCTCTTAGAATCAATATTTTCATCTGTTCCACTATTAGAGAAGTTATCCTCATAATACACAATATTAGCCGGCATTACTTCTACCTTGGATGTCATAACCGGTGTAGCATTTGAAGCATCTAAATCAGATGCACCTGATGCAACGCCGTCCTTTGTAACCTGAACTCCCATATAGAAAGTATCTACATCACTCATGAACTTCTTAGGTGTGTACATAAGCTTTGAATCAGCCCATAATGCTGTTGCCTGATTGAAGTCCATCTGGTTCTTAAACTCGCCATCACTATATGTATAATTAAGTGAATTCTTGTAATTAGCACCAACTGTGCTATCAGACATACCTAATACTGTATATCCATCTGCGTCTGTATCATCCTGCAAAATTGATTTATTTGTAACACTAAAGTTCTTATCATAATTATAAGGTGTTGTACCACCTAAGATACCATTAGTATCAGCAAACAAGTCTGTCTTTAAACCGTAATCTAAAACGTAAACTTTATCATTTACATTATAGTTATAAACTACTACTTCTACTTTCTGTGTTCCGTTATTAACATTATCTGCTAACTTAAGAACAAACTTATCATAACCTACATGTTTTGATGTAAATGTCATCTTATTAATGCTTGATTCGTTGCTAACATCACCATTCTCCCATGTAACTTCTGCCTTGTTAGAAGCATCTGCATTATGTGTAAATGTAATGTCTGATGAAGCATTTTCAAGAGTGTAATCATTATATGTTACTGACTCTGTTCCCGGAGTTGTTACTGTTGTAGTAACACCTTCATCCAATACTACAGGCCATACATATGAACAATTCCATCCTTTATATCTTATAGACACATTAACATCTCCATCATTTGTCATTGTAAACGGAATGATTATTGATCCATCTATATTCATAAGCATATTATCTAAATCGCCACTGCTGGTTCCTGTTAAATACTGATTTTTAATTGCTGTATAACCATAAGTAGTATTATTAATTGTTATAGACTCAATTCCATAACCTCCTTTTCCAGGAGATGTTATCTTCAGCTTATGTTCATTACTTCCGTTTATAGTAGCCTGAACATTCGATATTGTTGTTAAACCAGTTGCCATGCCATTACTTACTGTGTTATCCATAGCTATAGAAGATGTCTTTTCATGACTAACTGTAGTTGTTGTTCCAGACTGACCTTCTTTAGTTGTCTTATGTGTAAACTCAGCCGGCAATGGTAAATTAGTTGTTTTACCAATCTCTGTATAATATACAAGTCTCTTCATATCCGCCTCTGTATTTGTAAATACAAATTCAGGTTCATTTGTATATGCAAGAGTTGCCATTGTTCCATCATTTGTTGTGAATGTAGCATTTTCAACCGACTCCTCTGAGCCTGAAACCTTTACATTCTTAAATGTTTTTGTTGCATTTAACTCTGTAACTTTAATCTTTGTATTTACCGGAATACCTGTAAATACAGCTTTCTGTCCGGCACTAATCTCAATAGTGCTGTCTGCTGATACGGTTTTATCTCCAATTTTTGCATTGGTATCACTATCATATACTGTATATGATACCCCTGCTAAAGAACCGCTTAACCCATAGGTCTCATTAGAAGCTCCAAATAACTGTGTATACTTAACTTCAAATGTATATGCTGAAGCACTTTCTGTACCAACAAATTCCTTAGCTACAGAGAAACCTGTCGCCTTAGCAGCATTTAAGTAATCAACCTTAATGCTTACATCCTCACCTGCTGCAGCAGCTGTTTTATTCTGAATAGTCACACTGTTCTGTCCATCAGTACGCCCATCATTTGCCTCTAAGCCTGATACATTTTCTGCAAACTTTTCACCATCTCCATCAGTTATGGAATATGATGTATCAAAACGCTTATCTTCTTTTTGCTTTATTGATACCTTATCACCACGTATACCATTTTCTGTAGAGCCGTCAATTTCTTCTGTCTGTGTAACAGTTCCGTTTCCGCCAAATGAAATACTGTTGTTTTCAAATAATGTCTTAGTTGTGTCTGATAAATCACTAACATCATAAGTGAATTTATCTTTTTCCATAATTCCTGAAACGGTGTTCTGCAATGTTTTCTGGATATTAGATAAATCCATTGTATTTGTAACTGTAAGACCATTCTTCTGCGTTAAATCAACAGCGTCCAAGTTGAAGTCAATCATAAGGTTTGAATCATACAAGCCTCGTTCCATATAGAAAACTGACAATGTATGTGTCTTACTTCTATCAAGATTTTTTATCCAATCCTGTACTGAACTGGCTGTTGCTTTCTCAATTCCTGTATCTGTAACCTTATATGGATTGTCAACATTAACCTCACCTGTTGTAAAGTTAATGCTACCTGTTGCACGTCCATGGGCACCACCAACATCAAGTGCTAATTTTCCGTCAACATATACCCACAAGTCGTCATCTCCTGAGAATCTAAATACTGTATCTTCTACAATATCAGGAAGATTTGTAATTTCACTTTCATCGCTTAATGCATACACCTTCATAACAGCATCATCTACATATGACCTATATCCTACTGATACGCTGTTAATATCAGTTGTTTCATTAAGTTTTAATAAAATGTATCCATCATTATTGTTATCAAGACTAACAACATTTTCATCTGTGAATTTACTTAATCCCGGATATGTAATTGTTGCATTTCCATTTGTCAACCAGTAATCAGTTCCGTTTATTCGTATATTATCAACATTAACATTTCTAGCTTCTGCTAATTTAACTACAACATACTTAGCTGCACTGTTTTTAACATTAAAATCTTTATACTTTGCATCGGCTGAACTACTTCCTCCAGTTTTTGCCAAGTCAATTCTTTTAGCATTTGCTGTTGCTGTTTTATCAGATACCGTAAACGGAATCCCCAGTCTCATACCAAAGCCATAGTTTACCTTGGTATCTTCCTTGCCGGGTTTTGAATCAGCCAAAGTTGCATTATTATTAACATTACCTGAAATAGGTGTGTTAAATGGGAAGAATCCAACTTCACCACTGGCATTTTCAGAAGGATTTGTTATAGTTGCAGTTGAACTTGAATTATATACAAGATTTCCTTCTGAATTCATATAAACATTATCTTTACCTGACTTACTGTCAAATATATAATGTCCATCCTCTGTGACCCTAAACGGAAACTGAATAGGATTTTCCATAGAACCATAAATGTCAGCATAATCTTTTAAGAAATTATCATCAAAAAATGGCATAATAACATTATTTTCTGATGATAACAACTGTCTGTTTGTTGAAAGATATGGTGCAACCAGCCCCTGAAGTGGACTGCCTACCAAACTTGTTTCATTATTTCCATTTCCATCACCTGATATATTATGGTTTGTGTACCACAACCTGTCATTTATTGAATAAGTCGAATCCTGACCTATTAGTTTATACAATGGTCTTGAACCAACTGCATTAATACCACCTTCTAATATATAATTTCTGCTGTCAGGTGCTCCGGTAACCATCGGGTATGTCATTTTTCCTTCACCCCAATATCTTGCTTTCATTGCATCATTGAAATTCTGGAACTGATCCCACCATGAAGCTCCGCCACCTTTTTTGTAATTATACATAACAGCTGGTACTGTAAACAACGTACTACGACTGCTTTCATCAGAGTTTGTATCTGTCATACCTTCTAATTTTAAATTATCAAAGTTATATCCATAATTAGCATCACTTAATTGTTCACCATAAATGCTGTCTGAAACACTCGGATCAGTCCACTGTCCTGTACATGAGGTATCGTCACTATCCTTAAAATTCGTTATATAATATTTTGTATACGACTTTCTGTCAAAAGCTCCCCATTTACCCCAAACTGCTCCATCTGATCCTCTTCTTTCAATCTGTATATTGTTTCCTACAGTCTTTGGAATAGATGTAGTCCACAAGGATACATCTGACTGCTGTTCAAATTTATAGTCAGTATTTGTATCATTATCATGAAGATATAACTGTGCACCAAAGTTTGAAAAATTAGCAAATCTCTCTGAATCAGATATCTTATTTACTAAAGTGAACGTTACTTCCGGTACTGTTCCGTCTCCCCATTCACCTGTTCCCATAGCTGTAACAGTATATACTGTATTGTTTCCTCTTTGAGTATTCATCCAATCATTCCAGTAATAAGATACCCCATTGTCTTGAACCGGTGATACTCTTACAAAAGTAACAACATCTGAATCAACTTCTGCTGTCCATGTGTAATCTTCAGTCGTCGATCTTGTCATCTCCTTACCGGCAATCATCTCATTATTGCTGTTCCTGTACGCAGATGAATCTGATACCGCCCCATCAATAACATAGACTCTGGCATTGTCATTAGCTACATCCGAGTTACCAACAAACTTAATAGTTGTAGCCGCCTTAACCTCACTGACAAACGGTTGTAAATTAACTGTTCCGATTGTCATTGCTACTGCCAATACAACTGACAGTATTTTCTTAATCAATCGTCTGTTTACTTTCATTACGATTTTTGCCCCTTTCTTATCATTTCATCATTATTTAAATAATCTTTTTTTAAATCAAAAAACTTTGTAAATACTAACCAAATTTGAAGAAAAGGTAAAACGTTTTACCTTTTTCTAATATTCACAAAGTCCTCCACCTTTCAGTATTATAGCATTTCTTTTTTTTAATTCCATACTAAAACCTGATATTTTTTGTCGGTTTACTATTTTTTTTACAGAAGAATCTATTTTTTTCGATATTTTTATCAGTTTTTATTGTTTTTTCCTAATGTTCTAACATTTTCTTACTAAATAATGTCTTCCTACATTATTATTAATATTATTAATGATGTACTTTTTTAATCTCTTACAAACAAAAAATATCCTTTTTCTTTTCCTTCGCTATCCACCTTACATATTTTTATTCCATAATCTATTACTTTATTCTTATCTTTCTCTGCATCTTTTTCATATTTATATTCATATTTTTCTCCGGCCAAGTCTTCAAATATCAGCTTATCCCCGTTTTTTATTTCATCAAGGGCATCTGTAAATGAGTCTATTCCGTAAATAGTCATACCTTCTATATCCCAGGGCATACCATCACCACTTCTACATAGGGAATATGCATAGGTGTTTTTGTCAAATACATTTATTACAGGATATCTGATATTTTTATCCGGAATTTCCACAAATCCCACTATCACCTTGTCATCTATGGTTATGAAGGTGTCTCTATCCATCTTAGGGACATCCTTTTTAATGTGGGCAATCTCCTTTTCTGCATTGTCAAACAGTTGTTTTGCCCTTTTTCTGTCACCACTGCCATTACCACCGGTAGCTGCCAGTGCCACCACTATCACCACTAAGGCGCATAAAGTAACTGCCACTATGCCTGTTATTTTTTTATTTTTATTTAGCAGTTCTTTTATTTTCTCCATAATCATGCTACTCCTTTTTTACAGCATTAGGCGCCCCTGAAAGATTTTGACTTTCAAGGGCACCCCTATGCCTTACTTTAATTTCATTGTCTTCTTAACGAATCCCGTTTTTTTACTAAGTTTCTTCTTGTATTTCTTTTTGGCTTTCTTTGGCACCTTAAACACTGCCTTTTTGCTTATGCCCTTAAAAGCATATTTGCCAATTTTTGAAATCTTAGATGATTTAAACTTAATGCTCTTTAGTTTCTTTTTCTTGTAGAAGGCTTTGGCTGCTATAACCGTAACGTTCTTTCCTATTATAACGCTGGTAAGCTTCTTATTACTTTTAGCTACGTTAGTTCCCACTGCCGTAACCTTATAGGTTTTACCTTTTATCTTTATGGTATCAGGTATTGTAAGCTTCTTAGCCTTCTTGTCAGTTGTTCCAAGATATGTTACTGCTCCTTGGGATGTCACTCTGTATTTTGCCTTTCCTACAGTCTGGGTGCTTCCTACTTTTACAGTGCTATTATCTCCCGGCTTTACACTATCTCCACCGGAGGATTTTTTCCATATAGCATACAAGGTAACATCACCTTTAATATAGAATTTGTCTCCCGGAACATATGTGGTTCCTGAACCATCTGCCTTAGTGTTCCATGATACAAAGGTTTTACCCTGATAGGTAAATCCGCATTTTGAAACTAATACAGAGTCGTTTTTACTATAAGGACTGTTAGGGTCTGTCATGGCTCCCTTTCCACCGTTAGCCTTATAAATAACCTTGTAGCCTTTTTCCTGTGTCTGTCCCTGAACCTCAGCTCCAAAGGTAAATGATGTTGATAATGCTGCTCCATCTACCAGAATAAGCTTTCCTTCAACAAAACCGTGACTGCCTTTTTTCACTGTAAGTTTGTTGCTATCCATTTCAGCACTTCCAAGAACCGCTTTCATATTCCAGTCAACATTTTCCATGCCATTTAAAACAATGGTATTATTGTCATTAGTTATGGCACATAACTGCATTGCCACTGATGTGTCATCCTTATCGCTTAAGAACAGGTTTTTATTAGAATAAGAAATCCATTCCTTTTCCGTATTATCAGTAGTATCGGCACTCAACGCCACATCTAAGCTTTTAACATTTCCCATTCCGTTGTTAAAGACTTCGCACTGTGCCTTTTGAGTGTTTCCGATTTCATCACTTACAATGACTTCTACTTCCTTTTTATAATAACCCTTACCGATATTAATATCAAATGAGAAATCTCCTTCTTCTCCCATTGTTGCCTTAATATCCTTTAAAGTTTTCTGTCTCAAAACCGGCTTTCCGTCTACATTAATTGTAATATAGGCATCATCTTCCGTCATTCCACTTACTGTTAAAGTACCGTCTTCCTCAAAGCCTGAACCCTTAGTAGGTGACTTAAGAAGCAATGTTGGTGCTGTGGTATCTACGTTAAATACGAAATATTCACTAAATCCGTCTCCATTTTCATTTTTTCCATATACCGTTATGGTGTGGTCACCATCTGCTATGTTACTTAATGAAATAGGTATGGAGTTTGTATCCGTAAATGTTCCTGTTTCAACTTCTTCTCCATCTAACACCCATGTTCCTGACACTTTCATATCAGATGTAGCCGTAAAGTTAATGGTTGAAGAATCATATGTGTCATACATTACTGTTTTTTCCACAACATTTTCATTGTCATCCTTTACATGCTCTAATCTTCCTACCTGATATTTTTTCTTATCAGCAGTAAGCTTTATGGTAGCCTTATTTGGTGTATTAAGTACAATTTCATCTGAAAATGTTTCTTCGCCATAAGTTAATCCTGTAAGATTTCCCTTGTTATCCATCAATTTATTAAAAGGTGTAGCTGAAATTATGTACTTTCCATTAGCCTTAAGGCCTTCTTTTTTAACAATGGTTTTTCCCTTTTCATTTTCAGAACTGTTTTCACTGCTGCCTCCAAGTATGGCATATATTTCCTTTGCCTCATTTTTTGCTGCGGAAACAGTGTAATCCGGCAATTCTGTTTTTTCACCTTTTTCATTTACTTCATATACCTTAAATACAGCTCCTGCACATTTACTGTCCCCTGCTGCATCCACCTGAGCTTTAAATTGTAAGTCTCCTGCATTAGATACTGAAACACTTCCGATTTTAGCCGGCTGGGTATTGTTGGTGTACTCAAAAGTGCCTGTGGTATTTACTATGCCTGTAGTAACATCTTCCTTACTGTATACAACACGGATATAGTATTTACCTGCTGTAAGAGTTTTTGGAAGCTGTATGGTAGTGGTTTTCTTTGCAATATCCTTTTTAGTAAGGGTTGCAACCGGAGTTCCTCCCTCACTTTCCACATCTAAATCCTCTACCACATAAATATCCATTTTATCAAGGTCAGTCATCTTGGCATTTCCATTCCAGTTCACTTTTACCTTATTGTCTGTGTCAGAATATTTAGTTTTTGCTACACTTACCGTAGTTACTTCCGGTAGTGGATCCACAGCATAAAGAATAAGTTCTGAAGATTCTACCGTATTTACTTTATAAGTGTTGTTATAAAGATTTTTGTCTGTAAAGGACACTACTATGGTTCCCTGTTTTTTATCTTCATCATATGAGAAGTTAGCATTTGCATCTGCATTTTCTTCATCACTCTTTGAATTATCATAATACTTCAAAGTGATTTCCTTACCTGCTTCATCTTTAATCTTAAATCCTGCTTTTGACTTGTCAGCCTGTTCTAAGGTATCTGCACTAAAAGCTACACTTAACACCTGAGCACCGCCGTTTTCGTACTGACCTAATGTAAAATCGTGATAGGTCTTTGTTATGTCAGAATGAAGACTTGATGACACACTGCCACTTCCATCTGCCAAAAGATTTCCTCCTGTTGAAGATGCCGTTTCATGAATATTTGAAGCAAGACTCATGTAAAGAGTATCCTTCTTTTCGGCATCATATCCTACTGCATACCATGTTTTGCCATTAATGTCTTTCACACCGGCTTCCTCTAAATATTGCGGGTACGTTGGCTCTACCTTTGCCTCAGAGCCAAATGACAAATCACCACCATATACATAAGATATACCTGTTGAAAATCCTAAAACCTTAAGTGCTCCCCATATACGGGTTGTGTTAAGTCCAAGAGCTGCACTTCCTACTTCTATTCCACCAATTAATGGAATGAAATCAGGAATTTTAACTGCCGCCTGAGCATATGCCTCAAAGGCTTCTTCTGCTCCTGTACTGGTATCCATTATAATATAACCCTTACCTTCTATTACTCCAAGACACTTTATGCTACATTGCATAAGAAGCTTATAGTAAGGTATCCAGTCTACCTGAAGTTTAGCGTAATCCATAATTTTTATATCAGTATTTGAAACTTTAAGATTTGATATTTTTACCCCAAATCCTGTAAGTCCCAAAGAGAAATCCGCTCTGGCATCTAAAGCCTGAAATAGTCCGAAGGATACGCTAAGGAGCAGTCGGATTGGTGGTACTTCGCTGGCACAAAACAGTGTGTCATACATGTTTTCAAATCCGCCACCGCCTCCCATAATCCAGTTCATGGCTAATTAAAGGGAACAAAAAGAAAGGAAAAGCACAATCCAGACGGTATCAGCGGCAGGCTACAAGAATAAATTGTGATTTCACAAGATTGGTGTTATAATAAGAGAAAAGTTCCTGCCGGGGCAGTCGTCCCGGTGGTATGGATAGAAAGGCAGGAAAACAATATGCACATCAGCTATAAACCACTCTGGCACACACTGTTAGAGCGTGATATGAGAAAAGAGGATTTAAGGCTTGCCGCTGGTATGACAACAAATATGATTGCCAACATGAGCAAAGAGGGAAAGCACATCAGCATGGATACATTAGCCCGTATCTGTGAAACTCTGAATTGTGAGATTACTGATGTGATTGAGTTAGTACCAGACGAGCCTGCTTCCACAGGAGGTAAGGAACATGAGCGAATTGAAAC
>NZ_CAKVZL010000037.1:0-18899 GCF_934835595.1 Eubacterium sp. AF15-50 | reverse complement strand
ATAGTAAGTATTGCAATGTTATTATGCACCGGATGTAGGAGCAAAAATATTATTACATATAATGGTGAAGATAATACATTACACATATTTGAAAATAAAAAGTCAGATTTAGTGTCGGACAAACTTGATGATACAAAGAAAGATATAGATAGTGATGACTCCGTTGATCCATATGAAGGATATGTTGCCACATACTATGACGGTAAAGGATTAAATAGTACCATTGAACTAAACGGAGTAAAGTATACCGTTAAGAAAACTGAAATCACAAGAGAATATAGAGAAGAGGGAATGATACAATATGATAAACATCATGAGGGACAGTTCAAAGTGAAAAATAATAAAATACAGGGAAATTATAGAGTATTATATGTTTTCATTGAAATAGAAAACACAAATAAAGAAAAATTACAACAGTATTGTTGTAATCCTTTTTTGGACGATAAGAGTCAAAGTTATGGTAACAGTTATGATTCACTTATGGGAAAAGGGAAATATGCATATTTTTATGAGTTAAAGTCAAAAGAAAAGGTTCAACTGGTTCAGGGAAGTATATTTACAGAAAAGGAACTTAAAAATCTTAATTTATATTTGCTCTTTGAACCACCGGTATTTGTAGACGATTCAATTGATGATAAGGATATTGGGAAAAAAGAAGTTATAAAAGTTTATGATGCAAATAGCTATAAAGATTAGTCGATGTTAAGTATTACACGAGGAGAGTAAGTTATGGAAATAGTAATTGAAAATGTATCAAAAAGTATTCACGGTGTAGAGGTGCTAAAAGACATAAATGTTAAATTTGAAGGTGGAAAAATTTATGGCCTAAGGGGGAAAAACGGAAGTGGTAAAACAATGATTATGCGAATGATTTCAGGTCTTATCAGACCGAGTAGTGGCAGGGTAATCATTGATGGGAAAATGTTAGGAAGAGATATGTCATTTCCTGAAAGCATAGGTGTATTAATTGAAAATCCATCATTTATAAGTGGGTATACAGGTTATAAAAATCTTAAGGTGTTAGCTGATATTAAGGGAATAATTGGCGACAAACAAATAAAAGAAAGTATACGGAAAGTAGGTCTTAATCCGGAGGATAAGAGAAAGTATCGTAAATATTCTTTGGGAATGAAGCAAAGGCTGGGAATTGCTGCTGCAATTATGGAACAACCGGATATTATTTTGTTAGATGAGCCAATAAATGCTATAGACGAAAATGGTGTGGAACAGGTTAGAAAGATTTTAAATGAATTAAAGGATATGAATCGAGTAATTATTATTGCCTGCCATGATCGCGAAGAATTAGAACGTCTTTCAGATGTTATTTATGATATGGCAGAGGGGAGATTATATAGTGAAAAATAAAAAGAAAAGAAGTATTAAAGCGGTTTCCGCAATTATAGTCATATTGGTTTTAACGATGCTGTTTGTTATACGTTATAATGTAATTAACAGTGGATTTGAAAAAGTAAAAAAATTACAGGTAAAACAGGGAGAGACTTTTGTAGATGATGGTATAGAAATAAGTTTTTCTAATTTTAGAATTGGCAAAATGAGTGAATTGAAAAAAATATATAATATATCAGAAATGGATATGAAGCAAAATGATTGGGATTTAACTGATAAATTTATACTTGCAGATTTTAAAGTGAAAAATGTTTCTTCCTATGAAAGAGAGGCGGAGTTTGAAAGAATGTCGTTACAGTCAGATTTTATAAGCAATGGAGCGGATATGAATATGTTGGAAATCATAAATAAAGATAATGCCTTCTTAAGTAAAATAAATTTAAAACCGAATGAAGAAAAAAAAGAGGTATTTGTGTGGTTTTATAATGACAGTTTAAGTTATGATAGTCCAAAAATAGTTTATTTAAGATATCCGTATAAAATAGAACTGGACGTACAAATAAAATGAGAGGAGAGAAAAGCTTATGCTTAATTATTTTATAATTGAATTAAAAAAGGCATTTATAAACAAAAAAATGTTAATAATTTTATGTGTGGCATGTGGCATTTCATTATCTGAAATAGTGACGAATGTAATACCAGTCATGGAATTAAATAACACAAATACAGATATACCCATATCGGCATTTGAGAAGATGTTTCCAATGATAGGTGTGGAGGCACCTCAGTTTTATATATATATTTTTACAATTATCATTTTTGCTACAATACCATACGCCTCCACGACATATAGTGAATTAAAAAAAGGAGTAGTAAAGAATATATTTATAAGAACGAAAAGATCTCATTATTATATTGCAAAATATATAGTGACTTTTCTTAGTGGAGGAACAATAGTAGTGGTGCCTCTTTTATTAAATACATTGGTGACTGCATTGTTGTTGCCTTCAATAGAACCAGATGCGGCAATGGGGTTTTATGGGATAGATTATCAATGTATGTTGGTTGATTTGTTCTATTCCAATACATATTTATATCTAATATTATATATGCTAATAGATTTTGTTGTGTTTGGATTACTAAATACTTTGTCGGTAACTGCTGTATGGGTTCTTAATAATGAATTTGCAGTGTTGATGTTACCGTTTCTTGTTTATACAGGTAGTGATTTGTTATCACAGGCTACCGGATACACAGAAATTGCTTTGCCAACAAAAATGTATCCTAAACAGGTATTTCCGGTGAATGGAACGGAAATATTAATATATATAATTGCATTGTTGATGATTGCTATAGTTTCATGTATGGCATTATCCAGGAGAAAGGATGTATTATAATGAAAGGAATAGTAATTCACGATTTTTATTCAGGTATATTATGCAAATGGAAACATGCATTAATTGTTGTTTTTATATATATAGCAGGATGTATTTTGGTTGTGCAAAGTTCAAAAAATATGCAGGATTTTGGAAATATGACATTTCAGGAAATATGGTTGGGGATAATTTTAGGATGCAAACCCTTAATGTCACTTCCGATAGAGGAAAGAACCATGATCCCTATTGTATGGCTTACATTACAGGTATATCTTACATATATTATTGGAGAATATCCAATGAAAGATTTGGAAAAGTATGGTACTAATTTAATAATTAGAACTACTAAAAAGGCGAGATGGTGGATGTCTAAGTGCATATGGGGAATGGTTGTTACAATATTGTACTATTTAATAGGCGTGATTACAGGTATTGTAGCAATGTTTATTACAAAAGGTAAGGTACTGGGAATACACGAGTTGTATGACGAGATGTGCAATGGATATTTTACTCAGATAAGTACATTAAAATTTGTTCTTATTGCCTTTATCTTACCGATAACGGCTTCAATGCTTATGGTAGCAATACAGATGATGTGCATGACGTTTATGAAAGAAATTGTAGGATATGTAATTTGTGTTGTGAGTATGGTTGGAGCAATTTATTATGATATTCCATTATTTTATATGCGTAATGTTATGGCTACCAGAACTGTGGAGGTGCAAAGCATATCAGAACTAATAATAAGAACAGTTATAATGTGTATTTTAATTTTTGTTACAATGTTTAGTGGAAGATTTATTTTTGTAAGAAAGGATTTGTTATAGAGTATAATTAAAAATCAAAGCTTATCTTTGAAATAAGGAGGCTTTGATTTTTTTATGAAATAAATTATAATATAAATAATTTAAAGAGTTTTAACGGAGCGGATTACAATGGAAATAAAAAGCATAGCTGAAAATATTAATATACTTGGAAGTTTCTGCGGGAAAAGAGATATTAATGAATTGAACCATGGAGAGTTAAAAAGTAAATATAACATAAATAAGGCAGATATTATGGTGCTGTTTGGTGGGAGCATTATAGCAGGTGGCGATATAAGGGAAGCAAATCCGTTATATGCATTAAAATAAAAATATACCCTAAAGGGTATAAAATGAAACGCGAATACACAAGATATACCTGATAAGGTATAATACAATATATATGAATATAATTGGTAAATATGTAAAAGAACAAAGAAGAAAAGTTGGACTGACTCAGGAAGAATTTCCACTACGTTCTGGTTTAGGATTACGTTTTGTAAGAGATTTGGAACAGGGAAAGGAGACTGTTAGAATGGACAAAGTAAATCAGGCACTTAGGATGTTCGGAATGGTGGCTGTGCCAGGGAAGGAGCCTAGAAAATAAAACGATGCTACTTTGATTTAAATGGAATCAAAGTAGCATCGTTTTTACGTATCTCTAAATTTTTATCCATCCAAATGCGTTGGCAATGGAACTTAAAAGTATAATTACTGCAAATATCGGGCAAAGATATTTAATCATAAAATTAAATATTTTTCTACGTCTGAAAGTGCTTTCGCCACGAAGAACTTCGGCTTCTACGGTTTTTAAACCAATAACCTTTGATACAAGAATACATGTAGCAAATGCAGCAATAGGCATCATCACAGAGTTAGTTAAAAAGTCAAAGAAATCCAAAAACTGCATTCCGATAATTTTAACCCATGATAGTGGACCATAACCGAAACATGAAAGGCTTCCAAGAGCAATCATAATGAAGCCAAGTATAACAGTTGATTTTTTTCTGTGCCAGCCAAATTCATCTTCAAAAGTAGAAACGGCACTTTCCGTTAAAGCAATGGAGCTTGTCAGAGCGGCAAACAGCACTAAGGTAAAAAACAGTATTCCTACAACGGTGCTTAACCCCATACTGTCAAACATTTTTGGAAGTGTTATAAACATAAGTGACGGCCCTGACTGTAGGGCATCCGGGTCACCGCCTGAAAACGCAAACACCGCAGGAATAATCATAAGACCTGCCATAATTGCTATAGCTGTGTCAAAAAATTCTACATTTCTGGTAGAGTCTTCAATTGAAACATCCCTTTTCATGTATGAACCAAATGTAATTAAGATACCCATGGCAATTGATAAAGAATAAAACATCTGTCCCATTGCAGCAACAACGGTCATCCATGAAAAGTTCTTAAAGTTTGGAACAAGGAAATACTTCACTCCTGCTAATGCACCGGGACGGGTTACAGAGTAAACGGCAATTATAATTGATAAAACAATTAATATAGGCATCATAAATTTTGAAACACGTTCAATGCCATTTCTAACCCCGGCATATATAACAATCAGTGTCAGCAATGTAAATATAATAAAGCATATTTCAGCTGAAAATCCACCGGAAATAAAATCCGTAAAATAACTGTCTCCCGCTAAAAGTTTGCTGTCACCTACAATATATTCAGCCAGATATTTAATTACCCAGCCACCGATAACTGAATAGTAGGGAACAATCAATATAGGGATAATAGCATTAATCCATCCTCCAAATTTTGAAAAAGGGGATTTGCTGAAAAATTTAAAAGCACCTACAGGACTTTTTTTAGTCATTCGTCCAATAGATGTTTCAGCAACAATCATTGTGTAACCAAAGGTAAGAGCCAGAATAATATAAATTAAAAGGAAGATTCCACCACCATATTTTGCCGCTAAATATGGGAATCTCCAAATATTTCCCAGTCCTACGGAAGCCCCAGCTGCCGACAATACAAAACCCAGTCTGCCGGAGAAGGAACTTCTTTTTTCATTATGTTCTTTCATATAATTTTACCTCTCATAATTATTCGCAACGTATTCAATGAGCATAACATATAGAAGAGAAAAACACAATAAATTTGCCCGGAGAAAATCAAAAGAAACATCAATACAATGTGAAAAAAATATCAAGGATAGGATAAGTATAAAATATTGTAAAAATATGTTATAATCAGTAGGTTGAAAAATATAGAAAATGGAGAGAAAAAATGAAATTATTGTTTAAACAGAGAATTTTTTCGTGGATTGATTCCTATGACATATATGATGAAAATGGAAATACAGTTTATATCGTAAAGGGACAAATATCTTTTGGACACCGTCTGAAAATTTATGATGCAGCAAATAAAGAAATAGGAACATTAAAGGAGCGGGTTTTAACGTGGCTTCCGATTTTTGATATATATGAAGGGGAAAACAAGATTGGCAGTATAAGTAAAGAAATGACACTTTTCAAACCAAAGTATGATATTGATTTTAACGGTTGGCATGTGGAAGGAAACTACATGGAATGGGATTACACAATAACCGATAGAAACGGAGGCACTGTGGCAACCGTTTCTAAAGAACTATTTAAATTATCCGATACATATGTACTTGATATTGTAAATCCACAGGATGCACTACATGTTTTGATGTTTGTATTGGCAATCGACGCAGAAAAGTGTTCAAGAAATTAAAAGGTTAGGATTCTTTTATGGTAATAATGGTGTGGAAAGCCATTTTACTTTCGTCGAAATACATTTTAATATTTCCATTGTAACGGTCTATTACACGGTTAATGCTTTTGACACCAAAACCATGATTTTTAGACCCCTTCTTGGTGGTAACAGGTCGCCCGTTTTTATCAAAAGTAGGAACAACCCTACATGTGTTAATAATGTTGATTACAGTGAGAGATGAGTTTGGCTCAAAGCTTACGCTCATTTCTATATACGAATCCGGTATGTCACTGCATGCCTCTACGGCATTATCTAAAAGGTTACAAAAGAGAGAAGTTAATTCTTCATATTTTAAATTTTGTAATAATTTTTTCCTTATATCAACTTTAAAAGAAATATGCTTATCGCGACAGATTTTCATATAATGACATAATATGGAGTTAAGAACTTCATTATCTGACACATGAACCGAGTCTTTCAGGTCTGATGAATTTAACAGACTTTCAAGGTATCGGCTTATTTTTTCTCTATTATTCTCATCGTTAAGGCGGTTTATTGTCTGTAAATGATTTTTTATATCGTGAATCAGAATTTGTTGATTTTCATTTTGATTAAATAATGATTTATAATATTCTGTCATATCATATTCTTTTTGCAGCTGAATTTGAAGCTGGGTGGATTCACTGCTTTTGTCAATTGTATAGTGATAAATATAAAAGATTAAAATATTAATTCCTAATAGAAGAAACGTACAGGAAAACAGCATATATTTAAAATGCTCAGGCATATTTTTACTAAGAATAATGGCAACTAAGGTTGATATTATATAAAGAGAAATAAGAGGAATGACGTTAAGTAATGCAGTGGGGATACTAAATGAGTCATTTCTTTCTTTTGAGCCGTACATAAATACAACTATAAGTCTGAGCATAATAAAGTATGTTATTTTACATAAAAGGGCAACAACACACAAATACACTATATGGGAATCAGAGTAGAGAAAGTCTATGCTGATAAGGGATTTTAACTGTAAAATAACTACCTCACTAAGAGTCATAATACAGGTCAGTGTTAAGGCATTAAATAATGCAGAGTGCCATTTAGCATCATAAAGGAAGAAAATTAAAATAAAGTTTATAAGTATGAATAATGCAATATTAATATAGAAAATCATTGCAAGGGAAATAAAGAAAAGACAGGCATACCCCATAGCAATAAAGAGACATTCCACCTTCTTTGAATATTTAGGATTAAATAGGTGATTGCAATACCATCCTAAAATAATTGCTTCTATAATATATACAAATATGTAAAGAACTGTTACAGCCAATGTGGTTACCTCGTACTTTCTAAATATAGTAAATATGCATCCTTAAATCCGGTGTATTTCCTTCGGGTTAAATATGCCTTAAAGCGGTCATTACACAAGTGAATTAAAGTATGGTCAAAATTAGATACATACTTCAGATTTACAATAAAGCTTCGATGGGAAGCAAAAAAGCAGGGCATTTTTAATACTTCTAACCAATGTCTCATGCTATGTATTGACTCGTAATCCTGTTTTAGTGTATGAATAATGGTTTTGTGACCGTGAGTTTCTGCAAATACAATGTCTGATGCGGGTACCGTATAAACTCCGTTTTTTGTTTCAATTGGAATTTTGGTGACAGTTGTATTGTATAACTCAATGGCATCTTTCAGGTTCCTGAATAACCGGTTAGGGTCAACAGGTTTTGAAAGATAGCGGAAAACGTGAAAACGCATGGCATCATCTAAATATTCCGAGTAAGAAGTTACAATAAAAATAATTATGTTGGGATTTTTGTTTTTTAATTCATTTCCAACGTATATTCCATTAAGCCCCGGCATTTCAATATCGAGAAAAACAATATCTTTATCCATTGAGTCTGCCAGCAAGTCCTCTCCGTTATCATATATAACAATTTCTGGAAGCTTTAGGGAATTATTTTGGAAAAAAAGATTTAATGTATCATTTAATTGTTCTGCAATTTCTAAGTCATCATCACATATTAAAATACGCATGGTACCCCCCCCTTTTATCATAAATTATAAAACTGAAAACATTATACTATAAAAAAATGATAAAGGACAGATAACAAGCATAAAAAGACAAAATTCGACCTTTTTTGGTAGGGTGCTAAACCCTGTAAAGAGTTTAAAACTACCAAAAAGTGGTAAAAAATGTCTTTTCGTGCTTAGGGTATCGATTTTTTGAAAATAATAATGTATTATAACTCCATAAATCAGGAAAGGGGGAATTAGATATGGAAAGAAAGAATATGGTAAAGCCATCAGCAAAGCTTGTTGAAAAAACACTTAACAGAATGCTTAAAGTTGATGCTAATTCTACATCATGTGCATTGATTTATCAGCCAAAGGCTCCAAAAGAGTTAGAACGCTTTAGAGGTGAAAAATAATGAAATACTTATCAAAGCATGTGGCAACATGGTTAATACGCTGCGGGGCAATAGATGAGATGGATCGGGAACTATATGAGTATGCAGTATATAGCTTGATTTTTTTAATAGCGCCATTAGCAATAATTTTGACATTTGGAATTATGATGGACAGGGTATTGGAAAGCATTATAATCATAATACCATTTATGTGTGTCAGAAAATTTAGTGGTGGATTCCACGCTAAGCATGTTTGGGTATGCATCCTTTGTTCATGCAGTGTATTATTTATGTGTGTTTATATGGTTACAAATATTAAATATATTTTTGTACTTAATATTTGTGTAGTGTTAGCTGTAACCAGCCTGATTATATTAAGCCCTATTGATTCAGAAAGCAGAAAGCTGGATGAAGGGGAGATTGTAAAGTACAAAAAAGTTACAGCTGCCATATCATTAGTGTTTGGGGGACTCTATTGTGTATGTTTACTTACAGATAATATAACATATGCTATTTGCATAGCAGAAGGAATTATGTTACCGGCATGTTTGCAAATACCTTGTATATTGCTAAAACTAAAGAGTAAAGAAAAATTGGGGGAAAGTTATAATTGAAAAATACTAAAAAATCCGTTGCTAAAACAACGGATTTTTTTCTGCTGATAGTATATATTAAAGATAAATAATTCAAACTAATACAGGAAAGGAAGTTAATATATATGAGCAGAATTAATGAAAAATCAGGTATAAGCAAATCCACAGAGAGAATTAAAGAATATTTAATAAGGTTAAATAAAGGGGAAAGTTTAGAAAGTGTCAGGGCGGACTTTGTAAAGGAATTTAAGGAAGTGAATGCTTCTGAAATAATGCTTGCTGAACAAAGATTATTAAGGGATGGGACACCGTTAGAGGAAGTGCAGAAATTATGCGATGTTCATTCAGCATTGTTTCATGGAAAAACAAGAGAGGAAAGAATTGCCAATACAGAAAAGGCTGTAGGGGAATCAATGAAAAATCAGAGAATGGCGGCGGCAGCAGAATTAATTGCAATTCCGGGACATCCGCTTGAAACATTTACTGAGGAAAATGAAAAGTTACAAAAAATTATTGATGAATGTAGGGATAAAATAAAAACAGGAAAAATTAATTCCGATTTATTGCAGGAACTTAGACAACTTTCAATTCACTATGCTAAAAAAGGGGACTTGCTTTATCCACATTTGAAAGTTAAATATGAAATCAGTGGCCCATCAGATGTAATGTGGACTGTAGATGATGAAATAAGGGATGAATTATCAGTATTAGCACAATCAAATACAGGTGACGAAAAATGGATAAAGAAATTTGAAGCACTTTTGACAAGGGCAGAAGAGATGATTTATAAGGAGGCAAACATACTCTTTCCTAATTGTGCGTTAAATTTTACTGAGGAAGAATGGCATGGAATTTATGTGGATTCAAAGGATTATCCGGAATGCTTTGGAGTAACCGGTAAAATATGGAAAGACGGAGAAAAGTCAGTTAAAGAAGAGAAAACTGCATTTAGTGAAGAAAAAATAATTATGGCAGGAGGAAGCTTTACTTTACAGCAATTGGAGGCTATGCTTAATACAATACCCCTTGAAATAACATTTATTGATGATGAAAATATTAACAGATATTTTAATGATGGACCGAAAGTATTTAAGCGTCCTAAAATGGCAATAGGAAGGGAGGTATTTTCCTGCCATCCGCCGAAAATTGAACAGCGTGTCAGGGGCATTATTGATGAGTTCAGGGCAGGAAAGCTTGACAAAGTACCTGTGTGGATGGAGAAAAACGGAAAAACCATGTTAGTAACTTATATGGCGGTAAGAAATAAAGATAATGAATATCTTGGAACAATGGAATTGGTTCAGGATATGGAATTTGCAAAAGAACACTTTGCTAAATAGTTTGTAAAACCGGAAGGAGGCATATGTCACTTCCGGGCTGGCCGGTATTGGCTGTTATAGTAGCAATGTTTGTGGTTGTTATAGTGGGGATTATTTACACAATCAGGAATAAGTAAAAAAGTGTAAAATATTTTTTAAACGATAAAATGAAATTTATTCAAACACAAATTGACAAAATATGGCATAAAAAGTATACTTATGTCTGGATGAAAATTAATAAAAATACGTGGAGAAAGAAAAATGAATAAATTTCCTAAAAGTTTCAAAAAAACAGCCATAATACTTGTTGCAATTGTGTTATTAATATCGCTTGCGACAGTATTTGTTGTAATATTCAATAGTAATAAAAAGCAAAAAGTGTATGTTAGCAACTGGGATGGCACAGATAACAGATATGCCATATGTGAGATTAATGGAAGTGATTCGGTAAGCACCTGTTTTGGAGAGTGCTGGACAGGATTTACGACGGATATGACATTGGATGAAATCGTTGAAACAAACCAAAAAGACTATATTAAAGATGTTACATATGTTTATGACGGATTGAAAAAAAGTGCAAAATTGTTTTTTCATGATAATAATTACTATGTTATTTACTATGAAAAAGAATTCAATTTATATTATGCAAGATGTTGCTATGGCACAATGCAGGATGAAGAATACAACATAGTTTATTTTCCATCACCTGTTGAAACTATTATCAGTAAGGATATTGCAGATAGTTTGAAAAAAGATGGTGAAAATTTGGTTAATGAGTTTTACGACTATTGTTCCTTTGATGAGGCATGTGATTTTTATAAGCGGTATATAGGTAGCAATATAAAAATAAATAAAACCATTCAAACAATTTCAGTGCCGGGGTATGATGTTAGAAAAAATAAATTTATAGAAAATTATATTACAATGGATTGGAAAAACAAGTTGTACACATATAAAAATCAAGACGGAAAAGATATTGTTTTTGACGGAAAATAAAAGTTACAAGCCGGGAATAAATCCCGGCTTGCAGTCTTTAGCATAATGTATCACTTTATAAGATACTCATGAACCATTCCACTGTTTCAGGGTCGTGGTGTGAGAAAAATAAGCTTTTGCCTGTATCAAGGGCTTCAAGAGTTTCCATATCGTCATGAGATAACTGGAAGTCAAAAATATCAAAATTTTCCTTCATACGGTTCTCGTGTACTGACTTAGGAATTAATATAACGCCACTTTGAAGTAAAAATCTAAGGGCAACCTGAGCAGCAGTTTTGTTATATTTAGCACCGATTTCCTTAAGGGCAGGAGTATTGAAAAAGTCATTTCTACCTTCGGCAAAAGGTCCCCATGACATAATTTTAGTACCGTGTTTGTCCATATATTTTTTTGCAATTTTCTGCTGCTGGAAAATATGGGTTTCCACCTGATTAACAGCCGGTTTGATTTCGGCAAAATGTTCAATATCCAAATATCTGTCAGGATAAAAATTAGATACACCAATGGCTCTTGCACAACCGGATTTGTATGCCTCTTCCATGGCTCTGTAGCTTCCGTAATAATCTCCAAAAGGTTGATGTATAAGGAGTAAATCAACATAGTCGGTTTTCAGTTTCTTTAAAGACTCTTTAATTGAAGCCTTAGCCTTCTCATAGCCGGCGTTAGTAATCCAGATTTTAGTAGTTATAAATAAATCTTCTCTTGGAAGACCACATTTTAAAATGGCATTACCTACGCCTTCTTCATTGCCATATGCCTGAGCTGTATCGATGCTTCGATAGCCGATTTTAATGGCATCTAAAACACATTTTTCAGTATCATCCGGTGGAGTCTGATATACGCCATAGCCAAGCATTGGCATTTTGACACCGTTATTTAAAGTAACATATTCCATAATAAAACCTCCTGATATAATATTTATTGTTTCCTGCTTTTAATTAAAAATATTGCAGTGAAACATTATTTACGTGAATAGTAAATATTATTACAATATGCAGTTTACACCGTAAAAATAAAATTGTACAATAGAAAAAACGAAAAGAAGATTTCATAAAATGAATAGTGAGGAAAGATATGCTTAATCTGTCAGAGTTAGAACAGTTTGTTGCTTTTGCTGATAACGGAACACTGTTAAGGGTGTCTGAAATAATGAATATTTCCCAGCCTACTCTTACACGAAATATGCGTCATGTAGAGGAGGCATTTGGAGTTTCGCTTTTTAACAGAGGCAAAAATAAATTAGAACTAAATGATACCGGTAAAAAAGCGGTAGAGTATTCAAGGCAGCTTTTAGAATATGAAAAGAATGCTATATCAATGGTGAAAAATTACGAAAAGCAAATGCGAACCATTAATATTGAGTCCTGTGCACCGGCACCGTTATGGTCGCTGATACCTCAAATGTCATCAGATTATCCGGGGAAAACAATTTCTACCAAATTAAGTGAAATTCCGGATATTATTTCAAATGTTGAAAAGGGAGTGAGCCAGGTAGGAGTTTTGCCATATTCCTATGTTTCAAAGGAAATTGAGGATAAGAAATATTTAGAAGAAAACCTGTATGTGTGCATACCAAAGGATCATAAGTTAGCAACATTAGATGAAATTACGTTTAAGGAGCTAAACGGATTTAACTGTTTATTAAGAGATGAAATTGGATTTTGGACAGAGTTGTGTAAGGAAAAAATGCCGGCATCCCGTTTCCTTATTCAAAGAGATGAATTTGAGTTTCAGGAGTTGGTGAAAAATTCTACGCTTTTTTGTTTTACAACTAACCTGGCAGCACCGTACAGCGAAATGCTAAGTCAGAGAAAATCTATTCATATAACAGATAAAGAGGCAAATGTTACATATTATTTAATTAGTAAAAAGGGATTTTACAATATGATTTAAGGAGTAGCAATTATGGATAAAATGGAAAAATGGTTAGAATGGGCAATAGAAATACAGAGTCTGGCACAGGCGGGACTTACATATTGTCACGATGAATTTGACAGGGAAAGGTATGAAAGATTACGGGAAATTTCCGCGGAAATGATTTCCCATAAGACGGATATATCCACTGATATAGTTAAAGATTTATTTTGTAATGAAACAGGGTATCAGACTCCGAAGGTTGACACAAGAGCAGCTGTTTTTAAGGATGGGAAAATACTTTTGGTACATGAAAATAATGGAACATGGGCATTGCCGGGAGGGTGGTGCGACGTGAATTGTTCAGTTGCGGAAAATACAGTAAAAGAGGTTAAAGAAGAGGCAGGAATAGATGTTTGCACCAAAAAACTAATTGCAGTTCTGGATAGAAATAAGCATAATAAACCTATATATGCCTATGGAGTGGTAAAGGTATTTGTTTTATGTGAGAATCTGGGAGGAGAGTTTGTAAGTAACATTGAAACAGTTGGAAGCAGATATTTTGCAAAAGAGGAAATACCGGATAACTTAGCAGAAGAAAAAGTAAATCGTCAACAGATACTGATGTGTTTTGAAGCAAATGAAACTGCTTACTGGACAACAAAGTTTGATTAATGGTACTATATAGGCAAAGAAAAAACTCCTGATAGAATATGATTAATTAAAGGAGAAAAGAAAGAGAGGAAAAATATGAATCCATTAGAGTTAATGAAAGCAAAGGGAATGATACAGGACTTTGGACAAAGACATCCAATGATTCCAAAATTTTTCAAGCGTGCCGGTCTTGAAATAAAGGAAGGTACAATAATAGAAATGGTTGTTACTGCACCGGATGGAGAACCTATAAAGACTAATTTCAGAGTGCAGGCGGAAGATTTGGAACTTTTGAATAGTTTAAAGGGTATTAGTTAGTTTTAAAGGAGGAGAGTCATGAATAAAAAGTTTATATTTAAAGCAATGACAATTTGGGCTTTATGTGTTGTAATGTCAACACCGGTTGTGGCTGCCACTAAAAATGATAATAGGGAAGCGGTGACAACTGCCACAAAAAAGTCAGATAAGTTGTCGGGTAAACTGGTTACCAAAAAGGGAAAAACATATTATGTGGTAAAAGGTAAAAAGGTCAAAAATAAGGTTATTACCATTAAAAAAAGCAGATATTTATTTGATGAAAATGGTGTAATGGTTAAAGGATGGGCAAAATATAATAAACATTTTTATTTCTTTGGACGTTCAAATGGTAAACAGCTTAAAAACAGAACTATTGACGGAATAAGAATTTGCAAAAACGGCAGAGCAAAAATAACAAAACTTAATGCTCAAAAAATTAAAACCATGATTAGAGCAAGAAAAATGGTGGATAAAATATGCAAGTCAACAGATTCAAAAGAAGTGAAATTAAGAAAATGCTTTGACTGGATTTCTGACATACCTTATAAAAGATATCGTTTTCTAAATAAGATATATAAAGAGAAAGGATGGGAATCTACATTTGCCAATGATATTTTTATAAAGGGTGAAGGCTGTTGCGTTTCCCAGTCATCAGCACTGGCATTTATGGTACATGAATGTGGGTACAAAAATGTTTATGTAGTTCACGACACAGGACATGCATGGATGGAACTAAAGGGCAGGGTTTATGATGCTTTGTTTGCAAAGGCGAAGGACTATGAAAAATATTATAATCTTCCATATAAAGATTATGGCTGCCATATAGTAGATAAAAGAAAAATATAGAATACATAAAAGGGTTTCACTCTAAACTGAGTGGAACCCTTTTCCAATAATTTCGCTGGTATTTGAAATAAGCAGGAAAGCTCCCGGAGAGTTTTCTCTTATAAAATTACGAAGCTTAACCGCTTCACTTGGACTTAAAACCGTAAGTATAATATATTTGTTATCTCCCGTAAATGAGCCGGTGGCAGATACCAGTGTGGAATCCCGTTTTAGTGTGGTTTCTATGTATTGACAGATAGGTTTGGGGTCAGTGCAGACAACGTGAAAGTATTTTGAACGGTTAAGACTCTCAATAAAGTTGTCAATAAGGGCTGAACGGACAATTAGTCCAAGCATTGAATAGAGACCTGTTTTTACATCAAAAACAAAGAAACCGGCTGCTGTAAATAAGATATCAGAGAAAAGGAGTCCTCTTCCGATATTTACGCTGGTATACTTCTTTAAAATCATGGCAATGACATCTGTTCCACCACTTGAAGCCCCGATATTAAATAAAACGGCAGAGCCTAGAGCAGGAAGAAGTATGGCAAAAACCAGTTCCAGCAATGGCTCGTCTGTAAGGGGCTTACTCATAGGAAATATCCTTTCAAGTAAAGACAATGAAACTGAAAGTAAAATAGTGCTGTAAGCAGTTTTAGCTGCAAAATCACGTCCAAGTATTATAAAGCCAATAATAAGTAATAAAATATTGGCAATAAACGAAAAATCACCGGCTGACAGTGGAGTAAACCTGGCAACTAAAACTGCCATACCCGTTATGCCACCAAAAGTAAAATTGTTAGCAAATTTAAAAAAGTAAATGCCCACAGCCATTATTAAAGTGCTTATGGTAAGAAGGCTAAAATTCTTCAATTTAGATTTCATAATAACTCCTGATATAATTTCTAAACACACTAATTGTTATAAAAATTTTAACGTTCATTACACATAAAGTCAACAAATGATATGCCATAAAACTTAAGCATAATTATATTTTTTCCTTTGTCCCACAAAGAAGAAAATAGTAACACATAATGTTAAAACTTCTGCTACATTTACTGCAGACCAAATTCCTGCAATACCGAAAATAATCGGCAAAATAAGCACCGACACAATTTGAAATAACAGTGTGCGGAGAAAGGAAATAGCAGCAGAAACCAGCCCGTTGTTTAAGGCAGTGAAGAATGAGGAACCAAATATATTGAACCCGTTTATTAAATAAACAAGACAGTATATTCTAAAGCCTGCTAAAGCCATTTCAAATAAATCACTATCATATCCTACAAATAACCAGGCAAGGGTAGAAGCCGATAACTGTGCCAGAACAACAAGAACGATACCGGAGACACCAATAAATGTAAGACTTTTCTTAAACAGACTTTTTAGTTCACGATGATTTTTAGCACCATAATGAAAGCTTGTTATAGGGGCACTTCCTATTGAATAACCAAAGAATATTGACATAAAAATAAAGTTTACATACATAATTGCACCATAGGCAGCTACTCCGTTTTCCCCGGCAAAATTCATTAACTGAATATTGTAGAGAGAGTTTACAATTGAACTGGAAAGGTTAGTCATAAGTTCAGATGAACCATTGGCACAGGTTTTTAAAAGTATCCTCCCTTCAAAGTGGGTTTTTCCAAGACGAAGCTGACTGGAATTAGGTCTTGCAAAATATAGTATGGGAAATAATCCACCTATAAATTCACCACAAATTGTTGCAATGGCAGCACCTGTAAGCCCAAAACCCAACAGGGCAACAAAAATATAATCAAGAACAATATTGGTAACTCCGGCAGCTATTATGACACCCAATCCCAGCTTTTGCTTTTCCGCAGTAACAAAGAAACTTTGAAAAACATTTTGAAGCATAAAGGCTGTTATGGAAATAAGGGACAGCCGGCCGTATAGTATGCAGTTATTTAAAAGTTCTCCTGTTGCACCTAGAGCTTTGGCAATAGGTGGAATAAGGAAAAAACTTATAATGGCAAGTAAAATACCAAATATAATTGTTACATAAACTAAAAGCGAGAAATACTCATTGGCTTTCTTTTTATTACCTTCTCCCAGAGTTTTAGCCACAATGGCACTTCCTCCTGTTCCAATCATAAATCCAAGGGCTGATATTGCCATGATAAATGGAAGGATAAGATTTATGGCGGCAAGGGCAGTCTTTCCCACATAATTAGATACAAATAAGCCGTCAACCACACTGTAAATAGACGTAAATATCATCATAATAATAGGTGGAATAACAAATCTAAGCAGTTTTGAATATGTGAAATGTTCTGATAATTGAGTACTCATTTTAATCTCTATTTCGCCTCCTCGTGGTTCTTAATTTTGTTAAATGCTTCTCTAAGGGCTGTTATATGTTTGCTTTGCAAAATAAGCATTTGACGTCGCTCATCTTCCGTAAGACTTGAAATGGCTTCATTTTCTAAAGTAATAATAGGGTAAATCGTCTCCTTAATATAATCCCTTCCGGCATCAGTAAGGTTTATGTGCATGTTTCGTCCTTTACCGTTGCTTAAATAAATGTATCCTAATTTTTCCAGTGAACGGATAGAAGAATGAATTGTCTGTTTGGGAATAAATGTACTCTTACTTATATCGCGTTGAAGACAACCGTCTCCTAACTCGCAGATTGAATATAGTATGTCCAGTGAACTGTTGGATATTCCAAGTTTTAGGGCGGCATCGTGATAGATGTTATTAAATTCCTTAAATAATTTATTTGATTCCAAAAGAGCGGGGCTCATTTCAGGTTTTTTAATATTTTTTTTATTCATAAATTATAAATCACTCCTACAAGTCTGATTTCGTACTTAACAGCATAGTACGAAATCGGACTTGTGTCAAGTACAAGATATAAGTAAATTTTGTTGCCATAAAAATTAGAGTAGGGTAAAATAATATTAGCAAAAATCTGAAGTAGAATTGGTAAAGAAGTGGATGAATAATTTGCAAAAAGAATAATAGAAAAATAAACGTCCTCGCAAGTTTACTTGCAGGACGTTATTTTACCATTTTGCATGGTTGTTAGCGTTCACAAAATTTTCACAAAAAAAATTAGCACTCACCTCTTGTTATTACAGCGTAGCTTTTGTCTTAGTTCATAGAGTGCCGTAAAGTGCCTATTTACAGGCTTTTCACGGGTTTTATGAATTTATCATATTTCATCAAAAATCGTCAATATACAAAAAATTGGTGTCAAAATTGGTGTCAAATAACCTTAATTTGAGATTTTGATGAGCAACACATCAGTATAAAAAATTGAATATTTTATAGATTATGGAACGCCTAAAATGACGTTCCTTTTCTATTTTCAGCCGTTCTTATTGGACGGCTATTTTATTACCCAAAATGAAAGGAGCATTAGATTTATGAAAAAGATGTTAAAACGATTGTGTACGGGCTTCTTAGCTCTTGCAACTGTCGTTACTGCTTTACCGACTACACCCGTTCATGCAGAAAGTAAGCAATACTGGACGGAGTCAAAAGAGCGTGTCGGTATCGTTGAAAAAGTAATGAATGACGGTTCAATTGGTTCTACCTTTAATGAGGGACATTTGACCGTCGAGGGCGAGGACGCTTACTGTATTGACATCAACACAGATTTTAAGAATGGTTACAAGACCAGAGCTGACGCAAGCTCACGCATGAGTGCCGACCAGATTTCAGATGTGGCGTTATCTTTAGAGTATGTCAAACAGTATGGCGA
>NZ_CAKVZL010000036.1:0-20044 GCF_934835595.1 Eubacterium sp. AF15-50 | reverse complement strand
CAGACAGGGTAAATGGCTTGCAGCTATATGTGCAGCACCAAGTATTTATGGACAACTTGGTTTGTTAAAGGATGTAAATGCAACAAGCTATCCGGGTTTTGAAGATAAGATGGATTGTAAAAATTATGGTGGCAGAGTTGTAACAGACAAGAATTTTGTTACGGGAAAAGGACTTGGAGTGGCATTGGAAATGGGACTTGAACTAATAAGCGTGTTGGTGGATGAGGAGACAGCAGGACAGGTGGCAGCTGCAATACAGTTTGACAGATAAAATAAGCATAAAAGGTCAATTCAGCCAAGCCTGAATCACCTAAGCTCGAATACGCTTTGCTTCTTCTCGCTTCGTTGATTCAGCAAATATAAAATAAACAAAAAGCAAAATTGGCTGCAAGCAGCCTTTTGCCTTTTGTTTATTTTATGCTTGGCTGAATTGTTCAAAAAAACTTAGTGACATAGGGGGATTTTCGTGATATAATATTTTTCTGTGTCAGGGGATATTATGCCCTTATGTTATGTTAAAAAATAAATTTTAAGAATGGATAATTATGGGTGGAGCTCACACCCGGTTAAATCTCAAGGAGGAAGAATAATGAGTTTACAGGTAGAAAAGTTAGAGAATAACACAGCAAAACTTACAATCGAGGTAGAGGCTTCAAAATTTGATAAAGCTATTCAGAAAGCTTATCAGAAAAATAAGAATAAATTTAACATTCCGGGATTTAGAAAAGGAAAAGTACCATATGCTATGGTTGAAAAGATGTATGGTGCAGCAGTATTTTACGAGGATGCAGCTAATGAACTTATTTCAGGAGCTTATGCACAGGCAGCAGAAGAATCAGGATTAGAAATTGTTGCACGTCCGGAAATTAACGTTACTCAGATTGAAAAAGGCAAGCCTTTCATATTTGAAGCAGAAGTTACAACAAAGCCGGAAGTTAAGCTTGGTAAGTACAAAGGAATCAAGGTTGAAAAGGCTGATGTTACAGTAACAGATGAAGAAGTAGCAGAAGAGCTTGATAAGGTTAAAGAGCAGAATGCAAGACTTGTAGCAGCAGATGATAAGGCTGTTGAAGACGGAGACCAGACAACAATCGACTTTGAAGGATTTGTTGATGGAGTTGCATTTGAAGGTGGTAAGGGAGAAGATTATCCTTTAACAATTGGCTCACATTCATTTATTGACACATTTGAAGAACAGCTTATTGGAAAGAAAGTTGGAGAAGAAGTTGAAGTTAATGTTACATTCCCTGAAAACTATCAGGCAAAAGAACTTGCAGGAAAGCCTGCTATGTTTAAGGTAACAATTAAGGAAATCAAAGTTAAGGAATATCCTGAATTAGATGATGATTTCGCTCAGGATGTTTCAGAATTTGATACCTTAGATGAATACAAGGAAGATATTAAGAAGAATCTTACAGAAAAGAAAGAAAAAGAAGCTGAAGCTGAAAAGGAAAGCAAGGTTATTGAAGCTATAGTAAATGATGCAGAAATGGATATACCTGAAAAGATGGTTGAAGCACAGGCTGAACAGATGCTTGAAGAATTTGCACAGAATATTGCTATGCAGGGAATTTCATTTGAACAGTATTTACAGTTTACAGGTGCAACAGTTGACCAGATGAAGGAACAGGTTAAGCCACAGGCACAGGCAAGAGTTGAATCAAGCCTTGTTTTAGAAGCAGTTGTTAAGGCTGAAAACATTGAAGCTACAGAAGAAGAAGTTGAAGAAGAAATCAAGGAAATGGCCGGAAGATACAACATGGAAGCTGACAAGCTTAAAGGTTTATTAACAGATAGCGACAAGGAAAATCTTAAGAAAGATATTTGTGCAAGAAAAGCAGCTAAATTTGTTGTAGATGAGGCTAAATAATTTAATTATTAAGCAGGAGGTATAGCAATGGCATTAGTACCTTATGTCATAGAGCAGAATTCCAGAGGTGAACGCTCGTATGATATTTATTCAAGATTATTAAAGGATAGAATTATCTTTTTAGGAGAGGAAATAAATGATGCAGTGGCTTCTACAGTTGTTGCACAGTTATTATTCTTAGAGTCAGAGGATCCGGGCAAGGATATTCATATGTATATCAACAGTCCGGGAGGTTCTGTTACAGCAGGAATGGCAATATATGATACAATGAATTACGTTAAGTGTGATGTATCAACTACATGCATTGGCATGGCGGCAAGTATGGGTGCGTTCCTTTTATCCAGCGGAGCTAAGGGAAAGAGATATGCCCTTCCAAATGCTGAAATTATGATTCATCAGCCATTAGGCGGAGCACAGGGTCAGGCTACAGAGATTCAGATAGCAGCAGAGCATATTTTGAAGACTAAAAAGAAATTAAACGAAATTCTTGCAGCTAATTCAGGAAAGCCGGTTGAAGTTGTTGAAAAAGATACAGACAGAGATAATTGGTTAAGCGCTGATGAAGCAAAAGAGTACGGTTTGATTGACAATGTAATCAAAGAAAGATAAAGATAAGAATAAGGCACCGCAATTGTGGTGCCTTAACTTGGATTTTATGTCAAAACAGTGAGGTAAACATGGCAAATAAAAAAATTATTGATGAGAAATTATATTGTTCATTTTGCGGTAAGCCGGAGAGTCAGACAAGAAGACTTATTGCCGGACCGGAAGGTGTGTATATTTGTGATGAATGCGTTGAAATATGTGCAGGAATCGTGGAAGAAATGTACCATGAAGAGGAATCCGGTGCTACACAGGAGATAAATCTTTTAAAACCAAAGGAAATTAAAGAATTTTTGGATCAGTATGTTATAGGTCAGGATGAGGCAAAAAAGGTTTTGGCAGTTTCAGTATATAATCACTACAAACGTGTTTTATCAGACAAGGAATTAGATGTTGAATTGCAGAAATCCAATATTCTTTTGTTAGGACCTACAGGTTCTGGAAAGACATATTTAGCTCAGACATTAGCAAAGATATTAAATGTTCCATTTGCCATTGCAGATGCTACAACTCTTACAGAGGCAGGATATGTTGGTGAAGATGTTGAAAATATTTTGCTTAAATTAATTCAGGCAGCTGATTATGATATTGAAAAGGCTGAGCATGGAATTATATATATTGATGAAATAGATAAAATTACAAAAAAATCAGAAAATGTTTCTGTCACAAGAGATGTTTCAGGTGAAGGTGTACAGCAGGCATTACTTAAAATATTAGAGGGAACAGATGCCAGCGTGCCACCACAGGGTGGAAGAAAGCATCCTCAGCAGGAACTTATACCTATTAATACTACAAATATTTTATTTATTTGTGGTGGAGCTTTTGACGGATTAGATAAGATTATAGAAAAGAGATTAGATAAAAGTGCAATTGGATTTAATTCACCGGTTCGTGAAAAAAATGACCACAAGACAGATGAATTATTCAAGCAGGTTATGCCGGAAGATTTAACTAAATTTGGAATTATTCCGGAATTTATAGGACGAGTTCCTGTTACGGTTTCATTGGATTTCTTAGATGAAAAGGCATTAGAGAGAATACTTACAGAGCCAAAGAATGCATTGGTAAAGCAGTATAAGAAATTATTTGAATTAGATGGAGTTAAGCTTACATTTACAGATGAGGCAATACATGCCATAGCTAAGCTTGCAGTGGAAAGAAAGACAGGAGCAAGAGGACTTAGAGCCATTATGGAAGATGCGGTAATGGATATAATGTATGAAACACCATCTGATGACACCATTGAAGAATGTATAGTCAACGAGGATGTTGTAAATGGATTAGCAGATGCAGAAATAAAGTACGCACCTTCAGGAACTAAACCTAAAACAAAGAAAAAAAGCGGAAAAACCGCATAGGTATCAAGGAGAAAATATGTCAGAAAATACTTTTAAAATACCGGTTATACCTCTTAGGGGGCTTACCATATTGCCGGGAACGACAGTTCATTTTGACATTAGTAGAAAATCATCAATTGCTGCCGCAAATGCTGCTATGATGCAGGGACAGCGATTGTTTGTTACAGCACAGAAAGACCCGGTGGAATCAACACCGGGTTTTGATGGAATATACAAAATAGGTACTGTTGTATTAATAAAGCAACTTAATAAATTGCCGGATGGAATTACAAGTGTAATGGTAGAGGCAAAGAATAAAGCTGAAATTCTCACATTATATGAAGATGGGAAATATTTTGAGGGAGATATAAAGGAAATTCCACAGGAAGAAAATCTTTTATCTGAAAACGAGGAAGAGGCCTTTGTAAGAGAATTAAAAGAAACCATAAGAAAATATGATGCAACAAACCATGGGCTGACGGAACAGGGAATAAGAAATGTTATGAGAATAAATAATCTGTCAACTCTTATGGAACAGTTACTTTTAAGAATAAAAGTAGATTTTAGAGTAAAGCAGGAATATTTGGAAAAAAATGACTTAGTGTCTAAATTTGAGACAGTTATGTCATTTTTAAGAAAAGAAAACGAAATCGGACAAATAAGAGCTGATATAATTGAGAAGGTTAAAGAGAGACTTGACAAAAGTCAGCGTGAACATATTTTAAGAGAACAGATTCAGGTTATAAAAGAAGAATTAGGGGAAGATTTCTCGGCAGATGCAGATGAATTGCAGGAAAAAATAGAGAAGCTTAACGCATCTGATGAAGTGAAGGAAAAGTTAATGAAGGAACTTTCAAGGTACAGAATGTTTGGTGGAAATGCACCGGAAGCTAATGTAATAAGAACATACATTGACACAATGCTGGATATGCCTTGGAATAATCAGACAGTGGAAAACCCTGATTTGACTAATGCACAGGAAATCTTAGACAGAGATCATTACGGACTTAAAAAAGTAAAAGAAAGAGTTCTGGAGTTTTTGGCAGTGAGAAATTTAACGGAAGCTAAAGGCACAAGTCCCATTATTTGTCTTATAGGACCTCCGGGAACAGGAAAAACATCTATAGCTCACTCAATTGCAGAAGCTTTAAACAAAAAATATGTTAGAATAAGCTTAGGTGGCGTGGACGACGAATCGGAAATCAGAGGACACAGAAAAACATATGTGGGAGCAATGCCGGGAAGAATAGCAAAGGGACTTAAAATGGCAGGCAGTGCTAATCCATTAATGCTGTTTGACGAAATAGACAAAATGGGAAGAGGTTATCACGGAGATCCGGCTTCAGCCCTTCTTGAGGTTATGGATTCAGAACAAAATTCATCCTTTATGGATAATTATTTGGAAGTTCCCCTTGATTTGTCAAAGGTATTATTTATTGCCACGGCAAATGATATAAATACCATACCGGAGCCTTTAATTGACAGAATGGAAATGATTGAAGTTGAAGGTTATACTGAAAACGAGAAGTTCCACATTGCAAAAGAACATCTGATTAAGAAGGCATATGAGAAAAATGGAATAAAAAGATCAAATCTTTCCATAACAGATGAGGCAATAAACAGTATTATAAGATTTTACACAAGGGAAGCCGGTGTAAGACAGCTACAAAGGGAACTGGAAGAAATATGCAGAAAAGCAGCAAGAGATATAGTTCAAAATAATAAAAAGCATTTAAAGGTTACATCAAAAAATATTGAAAAATATCTTGGAAGAAAGAAATTCGATGAAGATTTGGCAAATGAGTCAGATGATATAGGAATAGTAAGAGGTCTTGCCTGGACGGCTGTAGGTGGAACTACCCTTCAGATAGAGGTAAATACAATGCCGGGAAAGGGAGAACTTAAGCTTACGGGACAGCTTGGTGATGTTATGAAGGAGTCTGCTGTAATTGCACTGAGCTATGTTAGAAGTATTGCAGCGGATTATGGTGTGGATAAGGAATTCTTTAGTGAGAATGATATACATATTCACGTTCCGGAAGGGGCAGTGCCAAAGGATGGACCATCAGCCGGAATTACCATGGCAACGGCTATTTTGTCAGCTGTGTCAGGTATTAAGGTAAAATGTAAGGTGGCAATGACAGGAGAAATTAATCTTCGTGGAAATGTTATGCCAATAGGAGGATTAAAAGAGAAACTTTTGGCTGCTAAAAATGCAGGTATTAAGAAGGTTTTAGTACCTAAAAAGAATGAACCTATGGTAAAGGAGATTTCAGAGGAAATAACTTCAGGTCTGAAAATTGTATACGTAAGTCATATGAGTGAAGTTATTAAAGAGGCTCTGAGCAGGTAAATATATGGTTATAAAAAATGTTAGTTTAGAGACGGTATGTGGAATTACAAGTCCTCTGCCACAAAATAATATGCCGGAGATTGCCTTTGCAGGTAAGTCAAATGTAGGAAAATCATCACTGATAAACAGTCTTGTAAACAGGAAGGCATTAGCAAGAACATCATCCCAGCCGGGAAAAACACAGACAATTAATTTCTATAATGTTAATGAGGAAATGTATTTTGTGGATTTACCGGGGTACGGGTATGCCAGTGTGTCAAAGGAAGTAAAGGAAAAATGGGGTGTAATGATAGAAAACTATCTTCATACTTCGGATATGTTAAAAGCAGTTTTTCTTTTAATAGATATAAGACACGAGCCGTCAGCTAATGACATAAATATGTACCAGTGGATATTAGCCAATGGATATGAACCAATAATAATTGCAACAAAGCTTGACAAAATAAAGAGAAGCCAGATACAAAAGCATGTTAAAATGATAAGGACAGGCTTAAACGTAGTAGGTGGAACAAAGATACTACCATTTTCGGCTCAGACAAAGCAGGGAAAAGATGAAATTCTTGATTTGATTGAAGAAATAACAAGGAGTTAGAAATGGCATTAGAACCGGAAACTTTATATAAATTAATTATAATGCATATGCTTAATAAGGTGGATTTCCCACTGACTAATACCCAGATTGCCCAGTTCTTTCTGGAGAATGAGTACACAACTTATTTTTCCGTTCAGCGTTCCATTAATGAGTTAATAGAAAACGGATTTGTGTTTTTAAATGTTAATAGAAATACATCTTATTATCATTTAACTTCCGAGGGAAGGGAAAGTCTTAAGTTTTTTGAGAATAAAATTCCCAACCAGATAGTTGATGATGTGGATATGTTCCTTATTGAGAATAAATATGAATTAAGAAATGAGGCAGGAACCGTTTCGGATTATTACAGGGCTGCAAATGGAGATTATATTGTACATTGTCAGGTAAAAGAAGGAGACAGTACATTAATTGAACTTAATATTGCAACTCCTGATAAGGATATTGCCTCAAAAATGTGTGCAAATTGGCAGGACAAGGACACCAGCCAGAAAATATATCAATATGTATTAGATAATCTGACGTAATAATTTCACATAAAGGTAAAGTCAGTTTAACAGCAAAATAAACAAGAGATGGAGGAAAATATGTCGCATATAGATCAGAGTAAAATAAGAAATTTTTGCATTATTGCTCATATTGATCACGGAAAATCTACTTTGGCAGACCGTATAATAGAGATGACAGGGCTTCTTACAAACAGGGAAATGCAGGCTCAGGTTCTTGATAATATGGACTTAGAAAGAGAACGTGGAATAACAATAAAATCTCAGGCAGTTCGTACTGTTTATAAGGCTAAAGACGGTGAGGAATATATTTTTAATCTTATTGATACACCGGGTCATGTGGATTTTAATTACGAGGTATCACGAAGCTTAGCAGCCTGTGATGGTGCAGTATTGGTAGTTGATGCGGCACAGGGTGTGGAAGCACAGACTCTGGCAAATGTTTATCTTGCATTAGACCATGACCTAGAGGTTTTTCCGGTAATAAACAAAATTGACCTTCCATCAGCTGACCCGGATAGGGTAAAGGCGGAAATAGAGGATGTTATAGGACTTGATGCAGAGGATGCACCACTTATTTCAGCCAAAACAGGACTTAACTGTGGTGAGGTTTTAGAGGCAATTGTTAAGAATATTCCGGCACCGGAGGGAAATCCGGAGGCTCCCCTTAAAGCACTTATTTTTGACAGCTTATATGATTCATACAAGGGAGTTATTGTATTTTGCCGAATAAAAGAGGGTACCGTAAAGCCGGGAATGAATATAAAAATGATGGCAACAGGAGCTAAAGCAAATGTTGTGGAAGTGGGATATTTTGGAGCAGGTCAGTTTATAGCCTGTGATGAATTATCAGCAGGAATGGTTGGATATATTACGGCAAGTATAAAAAATGTCCGTGATACCAAGGTTGGTGATACCGTAACTGATGCAGACAGACCATGTGATGAGCCACTTCCGGGATATAAGGAAGTTAATTCAATGGTTTACTGTGGTGTATATCCGGCAGATGGAGCCAAATATCCTGATTTAAGAGATGCTTTGGAAAAACTTCAGCTAAATGATGCATCCCTTAAATACGAACCGGAAACATCAATAGCCTTAGGATTTGGTTTCAGATGTGGATTCTTAGGACTTCTTCATCTTGAAATTGTTCAGGAGAGACTAGAGAGGGAATACGGACTTGATTTGGTAACTACGGCACCGTCAGTTATTTATAAGGTATACAAGGAAAATGGGGAGTTAATAGAACTTACCAACCCAACTAATTTGCCGGATCCAAGTGAAATAGAACATATGGAGGAACCTATTGTAAGTGCCGAAATAATGGTAACTACAGAGTTTATAGGCTCTATTATGGAATTGTGTCAGCAAAGACGTGGACGATATATAGGAATGGAGTATGTGGAAGGTTCAAGAGCACTTCTTAAATATGATATTCCGTTAAATGAAATAATATATGATTTCTTTGATGCATTAAAATCCCGCTCAAGAGGGTATGCCTCATTCGATTATGAATTAAAAGGATATGAAACAGCTAAGTTAGTTAAGCTTGACATTCTTATAAATAAGGAAGAGGTGGATGCACTATCCTTTATAGTTCCGGAGGCTTCAGCATATGAGCGTGGCAGAAAAATGTGCGAGAAACTGAAGAATGAAATTCCAAGACAGCTTTTTGAAGTACCGATTCAGGCAGCAGTAGGAAGTAAAGTTATTGCAAGAGAAACAGTTAAGGCAATGAGAAAAGACGTGCTTGCTAAATGTTATGGTGGCGATATTTCAAGAAAGAAAAAGCTGTTAGAAAAGCAGAAGGAAGGAAAGAAACGTATGCGCCAGGTTGGAAATGTGGAAATACCACAGTCAGCATTTATGGCGGTTTTGAAATTAGATGATGAGTAATGAACTATAAGAAGATAATATCATACTGCATAGTTTTATTGTTTGCAGTAGCTATATCTGCTAATGTAAACACAGTAACTTATGCCAAAAGCATTAAAGACGAAACACCAAAGAATGTTGTAGTTAAAAGGTATACTACAACAGCATTAAAAATTAAATGGAGTAAGGTAAAAAAAGCCGATGGTTATAGGATATACAGATATAGCAGTAAAAAGAAAAAATATGTCAGTATAAAGACGATTTTTAATAATGAAAAGACCTGTTGGATTGACAAAAAATTAAAAGTCCATAAAGTGTATAAATACAAAGTGTCATCTTTTAAAGTACACAAAGGGAAGAAAAAGTTTAGTAAAAAATCCTACCGGGTGTCAGGGAGAACCTATAGAATTAATGACCGATTAGTAAATGCCGGAGAAGTATTTATTTTGGAAAATAGTCCTATTAGTATAGGACTATGTAGCGAAAATGAGTATCAGGTATTCATTAATCCTGACAGAAAGGTTAAAAATAAAAAGGCAAAACCGTTTTCTAAAGAAGTTATATGGAGTAGCAGTGATATTTCTCTAGTGAAGGTAAATAAGATGGGGAAAATTACTTCCTTTGATAAAGAAGGAACGTGCTATGTTTATTTAAGGGCACACAATGGGGTGCAAAAAAGGATTAAAGTTAAAGTAGTTAATTTTGCAAATCCAAAGAGTTTTTCGGGTTATGAGGGAAACGATTCTTATGTAAACGAGTTATTGCTCAATTATAAAAAGGAAGTATGCAATATTGCAACTTATTTCACGGTACATACAAAGCAGGGTGTAAACGGATGTATAAAAAGTGATGACGATGGAAATATTGTAGGAATCCCGGATATGGAGAACATTTCAGCAATTCAAAATGATATCAACAAATTGTTGACACAGTTTCCCCTTGTAATAAAAATATATTATAATGGGGAAGGAGCAGTAAAATTTAAACTGTGCTTTAATGCAGCAGGAACTTCATATAGAGATATCATTTATGATAAAAATAATGAATATGAGGAGTCGCCACAGCAGATTGCACCCCATTGGGTATTACGAAGGTCACCGGGGCGCTAAATCAGTTTATTACAAGAAAATCAAAATGGTCTCTTATACAGAAAGGCAATTATAATTATGGATAAATTAGAAATATATGTTCATATACCCTTTTGTGCTAAGAAGTGCGATTATTGTGACTTTTTATCTATGAGAGGGGATTCGGTAACTAAAAGAGAGTATGTTTCTGCATTAATTAATGAAATTAAATTAAGTAAGGATAGAATGGAAGGGTACCTTGTCGATACAATATTTATCGGTGGAGGTACTCCTTCCATATTAGAAGGAAAATATATTGGAGAAATAATGGATGCCATAAGACAAAACTGTGTGGTGGATGAGAATGCAGAAATTACCATTGAATGTAACCCGGGAACTCTTGATAAGTATAAATTGAAATACTATAAGGATTTAGGGATAAACAGAATAAGTATAGGTTTGCAGTCAGCTAATGATGATGAACTTATGGCAATTGGAAGAATACACAATTTTGATAAGTTTTTGGAAAGTTATAAGTTAGCCAGAGAGGCAGGATTTTCTAATATAAATGTAGATATAATGAGTGCACTTCCGGGACAAAGCATTGAAAGCTATAGAGAGACTCTTAAAAAAGTGACAGACTTAAATCCTGAACATATTTCTGCTTACAGTCTTATTGTGGAGGAGGAAACCCCGCTTTATGACAGGGTGGAGGCAGCAGAGAATGCAGGATATAGCATATTACCTGATGAGGATACGGAGCGGGAAATGTACTATGAAACCGGAAAATTCCTAAAGGATTCAGGTTATATGAGATATGAAATATCTAACTACAGCAAGGTGGGATATGAATGCAGGCATAATATAGGATATTGGAAACGAAAGGATTATCTGGGATTTGGATTAGGGGCGGCATCGTTATATAAAAATACCAGATATAGCAACATCGCAGATTTAAGTCAGTACATTTCTGTTATGTCAGGTGGCAATTTGGAGGAGAATGAAAATTTCTGGGGAGAGACTATTTATCAGGATGATATATGGGATATTCAGGAAGACCCTCTTACTGTGATTCAGGGAAAAATCCAGAAACTTAGCAATAAAGATATGATGGAAGAATTTATGTTTTTGGGACTGAGAATGATGGAGGGAATATCTGTGGATGAATTTGAAGAAAAATTTGGAAGAAAATTTGAGACAGTTTATGGTAATGTGGCAGATAAGTTAATAAGTCAGGGATTATTAAAGAAAAATGATAATAGGATAATGCTTACAGACAGGGGAATAGATGTAAGTAATTATGCAATGTCTGAATTTTTACTGTAGGAGGCTCTATGAACAAAATACTGGTAGTTGAAGATGATGAAAGTATTGCAAAAATGATAGAAGTTACGCTGGATATGGGAAATTATTCCTGCGATAAAGTGTATGACGGAATAGCTGCAAAGGAAAAAATAGAAAATAATAAGTATTCCCTTATTCTTTTAGATGTCATGCTTCCGGGAATAGACGGCTTCTCCTTAATGAAGTATATAAAACCCTTAAAAATTCCAACTATATTTATAACTGCAAAACAGGATGTAGTGGACAGGGTTCACGGACTTAAGTTAGGGGCGGAGGATTACATACTAAAACCTTTTGAGGCAATGGAACTTTTAGCCAGAGTGGAAGTGGTTTTAAGAAGATATCATAATGAAGAGGATGTAATTGAATACCACGATATTAAGGCAGATATTACTAAACATCAGGTAACCTGTAATGATGAAATTATTAATCTTACTCCAAAAGAGTTTGATATTTTAGTGTTTTTCTTAAAGCATAAGGATATTGTTATAAGGAAAGAGCGGTTAATGGCAGAAATATGGGGATATGATTTTGTGGGAGAAACAAGAACAGTGGATACCCATGTGCAGCAGGTAAGAAAGAAAATGAAATTAAAAGAAAAATTAGTTACTATTCCAAAGGTAGGATACTGCCTGTACAGTTAAATCAATAGGAGTGGCATATGAAGATATGGCAGAGAATATTTATAGTGACAATGTTCATTGTTACGGTTTTTACACTGGCAATGGGACTTTTACTAATTGGAAACCAGTATAAATATCAGATAGATGCAGAAATAAATAATTCCAAAAAGTTCCACGAAAATGTTATGGCATCAGTAAATGTTGAAGTGCAACGACAGATGCAGGAAAAAACCAAATCGATTTTAAGTGACCACGAATTTTTAGAGGCATATAAAGCCGCCTATGAAAGATTTGAGGATTTAGGTTATGGGTTGAAATTAAGTATGGACGGGGAAAACATAATGAATAACTATGACTTCTCAGATGACATAGTTAATAAGAATATGATTAAACAGGAAAGATATGCAGGATATGAAATAGTACACAAAAGTGATTATTATTTTCTTATAATGGAATCTGAAAACAGTATTTATGGCAGAAAAATAAAATGCGACACGGAGTATGATATTACACATATTTACGAGGCTTATTTTGCTCAAAGGGACAGGCTGAAGGTACTTACCATAGTATTTTCCCTGCTTTCGGGAATTATTCTTTTAGTAACTATCAGATTTTTACTTAGACCTGTAAAAAAACTTCAATGGGGAATACATAGTATATCTGACGGAGATTATGGAAGACAGCTTGAGGTAAAGGGGAATAATGAAATTACAGAGCTTACAAAAGATGTTAATCAGATGTCCGAAAAAATAGCAGATGATAACAGGGCAAAGGAAGAAATGATAGAAAGCAGGCAGGTATTTATTGACAACATGGCTCATGAAATGAAAACTCCTCTGACTGCAATTTTAGGATTTTCGGATATACTGACTATTAAGCAGAATCTTACGGAAGAACAGATAAAGGAATATTCAGGGTATATTTATAAAGAGGCATTAAGGTTAAAAACAATGTCAGGGAAGCTAATGGAATTAGCACAAATAGAAGAAAAAAACGTGAAGGGTGAATGTGTTGATATAGGCAATATTCTGGATGAAGTAATATTATCGGAACAAATTGTTTTGGAAAAAAGTAATATAAAGATAAATAAAAAGATTGTAAACAAAAATGTTATGGTTGATAAGGATTTAATTAAATCTGTTTTTTATAACATTTTAGATAATGGCGCTAAGGCTACCACGCAAAATGGTGAAATGGATGTAAGTATGTCTGTGGAAAATAATAAGGTTGTAATAAAGATTCAGGATTATGGCATAGGGATTCCGAAGGAAGATGTAAAGAAGGTTATGGAACCGTTTTATATGGTAGACAAATCACGAACACGAAAAAGTGGTGGGGCAGGTTTAGGTCTTGCACTGTGTAAAAAGATTATTGAATTAAGTAATGGTGAAATAGAAATATCCAGTGACATAGGTAAGGGCTGCCTTGTTACAGTAACACTTCCTGTTTATGATTTAGATTGATGAGGTTAAATATATGAAAAAGAATATATCGAATATAGTTACAATCTTAGCAGCACTGATAATAGTGGTAGCAGGTATTGAAGCTATAAATATATATGCATCCCATGAAGAAAAAACAAGAATTAACAAGGTTGGAAGCACATTTTTACAGTTAGATAACGACATCAGCTTAGAGCGTAAGGTTTTTAACAGTGAATGCATTATAACCGGTAGCTATAAAGAAGTTAAGAATTTTAATAAGTTCAGTGCCATAACAGATGAGATTATAAAGGAATATGCTATGGATACCGGGACTGAAAAAACAGGTTATACCAATGGTGACAGCTACATTATTAAGTTAAAGGATAATTCTCAGGAAATTAATGTTTTTATCAATGAAAAAAACAGGGCAATAGAGTTTCAAAAAAGTATGGTGGAAATCAATAATGCAGGTAAAAGGGAAGAGGGATTTGTAAAAGTACAGGACGACAGAGACAGCACCGGCTCAGAGCTTTATTCTCTGATAAATGCAATACTTAAGGGATGTATAAAAGAAAATATGGTATCACCTAAATTGGATACCATAAAGAAAATAATGGGTGACTTCAATGGGGAAGAAATTTTCTGGCATGGTGATAAATTTTATATTCCTTTTAGAAATAATGAAAAGTATATTGTGATAATGTATGATTATAAAAATAAGGAATATTGTGGTGGAAAGTTAGTTTTAGGAGAATAAGAGAAGGCTCTAAATTTTGCAAAAATTTTGCATTTTTTTAGAGCTTTTTTTAATGCCGGCATATTACCATATAAGTGTTAAAGAAATCGCATAATTGATTTTATAAGGAGGAATTATGAGAAAAGGTAAGAGAATGCTTATATTGGCAATGGCAGGAATTATAGGAATGTCATTACTAGGCGGTTGCTCAGGCAAAAAAGTGGAGGACAGTGAACGGGATAACACTAATGAAATTCAGATTACGACAGGACTGGATAAAAATGTAAAGGGAGAAGTTTCCGTAATGGTATGGTCCGGTGACGGTGAATATTATGAGGACATCGGAAATCCTAAAAGCACTGCAGGTAAGAAGCTTTCAGACCCTACAAAAATTGTGGCACAAAATGTAGCCCAGCTTTATGCAGTGGCAAAGAAATTTAATGAGGTTTATCCGGAAATAAAAATTAATGTGTGGTCAAAAATTGGTGATCCGGATCAGTATAACACTCAGTCATGGGAGCAGGAAATGGAAAACTTTCAGGCAAAGTATGGAAAATATCCGGATGTATGGGCATCAACAGACGTAACCGGGGATATAAAGAAGGGGCTGGTTGCAGATTTGTCAGTTTATAAGGATGACGAAACATATAAAAAATACAATGAAAGTCTTATGAAAAGCATTAATTATGATGGATTTCAGGGAGGTCTCCCGTCATATACAATTCCGGGAGGAATTTGGGTCAATAAGGCGTTGGCACAGGATAATAATATAAATGTTCCAAAGCCTGACTGGAATATTGACCAGTTTACAAGATTTATTTCTAAGGCAGATTGTAAGGAGTTCTGGGGATCAAAGGGAACACCTATAGAAGTTTTGGAGCTTGGAACAGATAATATAAATAAGAAGATTTTAGAAGAAAATAAGGTTGAGTTAAATAGTGAACAGGTAAAGTCACTTCTTAAATATCTGCCTAAATGGGCTGAAAAGTCTATAGATGTGGCAGCCGGTTCAGGAAAAATAACAAAAGATATAGTTAAGGAAAATGGTGGATACAGCTGGACGTATTTTACAAACAACAGAACATTAATAAATTTTGAAGACCCATGGTATTTAACATCAGGTGCTGATGAGGATGCAAAGGATAGCCCTTCATATATTAAATCAGCAGATTGGGACATATATCCATATCCTTCTACGGATTATTGTGAAAATACAATTAAAATAATTATGGATCCTATATGTGTACACAATTATGCACTGGATGATAAAAATAAGGAATGGAGTAAAGAGGAAGAGTTAAAGCGTGATATATCCTATACCTTTGCTTCTTTCTGGACAGCTTCTACAGATGCAAGAAAGGCAATTTATGACCAAAAGTGGAGTGATAACGGTCAAATAAAATCGGCAGCAGGAGATTCTTTCCCTGTTGTAACAGGAACAGATTATGATGAACAAATGAAAATGTGGAATGATTTGCCTGCACATAAATCCTATAAAGATAAAGATGGATTTAATGAGGTGTTAAAAATATGGAATGAAGGACGATACTGGGATGTAATTGATAAATGCTGGACGTCAACAGTAACTGAAAAGGGAGATACGGTAAAGACCATGGAAGAGTGGTTAAGATGTGGTGATCAGCAGGTTGCCGGTGCATGGTTTACTGAAAAGAACTGGGCAGACAGTGTAAAATCAAGATTATCTGACTGGGACAGCAAAATAAATGGAAAAATTGTTACAGCAGATAAACAGTTAAAAGATGCATTTAAGAAATTGTATGGAAAATAAAAATAGAAAAGCACAAGATTAACGAAAATAGGCTGTCGCATTAGCGGCAGCCTATTTTGGCATAAAAACTAACAGCAAGACTATTAACAGTCCGACTGATACTTCATTTACTTAAAAACTCTGACAGAGATCTGTTTAAGTACGCTTTTTCCCATTAGCTTAGTAGTTTATCCACAGCATCCTGTAATTCAGGATGCTGTCTGTATTTTTCAATTAATTCCCGCTCATGATTGGTAATATGAAACTGCTTTTTATCACTATAACCGAAGGTGCCTAAAATATCATCAATGTTGTATATTTCACAAAGAACTAAAAGAGTGTCGGCATCAGGTTGAGCCTGTCCGCTTTCCCATCCGTAAATTGTTTTGGTAGCTACTGTTAAAGACCTTTCATTTAACAGCTCAGCCACTTCATTAACTGTCAGTTTGTTATTTTTTCTATATTTTTTTAGCACCTTTGCTATCATTTCATTTTTCATTTAAAACATTCCTTTCAAAATAGAAATTATAGATGTTATGCTTTGGACACTTACATCATATTATAAATTTTATCTTATCCTACCCCAAAATATGCGTCAACAAATTCTTACTAATTGAGAAAAGTTAGAATTGAAATTCTTTACAAATAAGAATATAATGCTATATAAGTAAAAAAGTCTTAGAAGTTAAGAAATGGGGTACAACATTGAGCGTTTCAGAAAAAGTTTCAAAATACATAGAATCTAATAATTTGTCCTTTCTTCAAATTTCGAAAGATACCGGAATAGACGAGAGAAAACTGCGGGGAGAGATTAAACCTTTAGAGGCAGGAGAGTTTTTGGAATTGTGCTTTTATTTAAATGTCAAACCGGAAGAGTTTATGGAGTAAGGTAGGAAAGAACAGTGCTTAGATACAAATGCAAAAAGGATAACATTATTACAAAAAACAGTATCTGTCCGGTGTGTGGCGGCAGAAGTAAGTTAGAGAGCTCAGATATATATTGGTGTCACAACTGTAAGGTGCCATTATATGAAAAGGTGTGCAAATGCTGCAATACGCAGGGAGAGAGAATAACTACGGATATCCGCCCGGTTTTCCCACAGGAGAGGCTTTTGCTGGAATTAATATGGAATAAGGCTCCCGGAACCTACGAAAAGTCATCAGTTTGGAATTGCTCGGGGAATTACTATTACATTGATGGAAAGCGTATAAGATTTTCCGTTAAGGATTTAAAAAATATAGATGCTGATTTGGTTAGAAAGAGATACTTTCAGGAAGAAAAAAATATTAACCGGCAATATTTTGATGAGTACATAGACAGATTTGTTAAGGCAAATAGTGACAGATATGAATTTATAGTTAAGGAAGCTACGGATTATATAAGGGGGTCTGTAAAAGGTTATACGGTAATGGATATGTTTGTGTCTTTTTCGGGAGGAAAAGACTCTACAGTTACGTCGGATTTAGTTATAAGGGCTCTTAGCGAACCGAAAATCTTGCATATATTTGGGGATACGACTTTAGAATTCCCGGAGACCATTAAATATGTTGAGAGATTTAAAAAAGAACATCCTAAAACTCCGGTTTTGTCATCTAGAAATAAGGACAAGGATTTTGAGGAACTTTGTCAGTTAGTTGGGCCGCCAAGTCGTGTTATGCGTTGGTGTTGCACAGTGTTTAAGACAGGTGCCATTCAAAGAAAAATAAAATCCCTGTTTAAGAATAAAAATAAAATCATTACTTTTTATGGAATAAGAAGAAGCGAGTCAAAAAGCAGAAGCAAGTATGAGAGGGAAACGGAAGGCTCGAAAATAACAAAGCAGATTACCATATCTCCCATTATTGACTGGATGGATTTTGATGTATGGTTATACATTTTAACCACAAAAATTGATTTTAACAATGCATACAGGCTGGGCTATGCCAGGGTAGGATGCTGGTGCTGCCCGAATAATAGCGGATGGTCAGAATTTTTATCTAAAATTCATATGAAGGAGCAGTCTGATAAGTTTAGGAAGATGCTTATTGATTTCGCTATAAAGATAGGAAAGCCTGATGCCGAAGTGTATGTGGATGACGGAAAATGGAAGGCAAGGCAAGGGGGAAACGGCGTAGAATATGCAGGAAAAACAGCAGTTTCTTTTGAACCCTGTGCATTAGAGGAAAATGCCTTTAATTACCAGCTGCTTCGCCCTATAACGGAGGAATTATATGAATTGTTTAAACCTTTTGGATATATAAATTTTGATTTGGGAAATAAAAGGTTAGGTGAGGTTTACGTTACAAGGAAAAATGCCATGCCGGTATTAAAACTTCAGGGACGAATAGGCAGTAATACATTAAAGGTAACTATTGTTGATTATCACATTGATGGTGCAAAAAGCGTAAAAACTGCAGAAGAAAAGGTAAAATGCCAGATTACAAAATATCAGATGTGTATGGGTTGCCGTGCCTGTGAAAGCATATGCAAGTATAATGCAATTGTTATTAAGGAAGGAAAAGAAGGCATTAGTTACAGAATTTTAGACGATAAATGTAAGAGATGCATGGAGTGCGTCAACCATTATACAGGGGGATGCTACATGAGAAAGGTACTTGCAACTAAGAAGGATAAATAGATTAGGAGGCAGATTGTGATAAAACTGAAAGGCCACGAGACATTTGCCATTCGTGAGGGATGGCTTAGTAAAGGCTTAATAGAAGTGGATAAAAACGAAAAGGTATTTTCTAAGAATTTTGGAGCAGACACTCTGGGAGTGGGAAGTAATATGGCAAAGGCTATCAGATATTGGCTAAAAGCAGGAGATTTTACTAAGGAAACAGGAAAAAGTCAGGTTTCGCTTACTGAAATTGGAAAAATAATACTGAAAAATGACAGATATTTTGAGGATATATTCCCTTTGGAAATTTTCCATGTAAATCTTGTTCATAACAGGGAAAATGCAACCTCATGGTATTTAACTTTCAATAAGATAAATGCAGAGGAATTTGATAAGGATGAATTGTTTGTATTGCTGGAAAATGAAATTCATAAAATGGGGGTGGAGGATTTTTCCGTACGTTCCCTTCAGGATGATGTAAATGTATTACTTAATATGTACACAAGGGAAAAAACACAGGATTACGACCCGGAGGAAAAGCGTATTTCACCTTTTTCTAAAATCGGTTTAATAAAGAAAAATGGAAAGAAATATATAAAAACGGCACCGGATTATACGGTTCTAAGCCCTATGGCGGTTTTGTATGCCCTAAAAAAATATATGGATTATAAAAATACTTTATCCTTAAGAATTGATGAGGCTGTAAACGAACCTTTGTCACCGGGAAAAGTTTTTAATTTAAAGCGGATTAAAATGAATGAATACTTAGATAAGTTAGAGGAAGAGGGCTATATCACCTTAAACAGAACAGCGGGGCTTGATATGATATACATGGAAAATAACATTACATTAGAGCAGATAATGGAGAAATATTATGCATAAATTAACGGACATGATACATATTGACAAAAGATTTCAAACTTCAATTAATCTTGAACTGGATTTAAATAATCCGGAAAAAATAGCAAGTTATATTCCAACGGTGTCTTCCGTGGATGTTTTAAATGAATATGCAGGACATATTGTTGAAAACAGAAACAAGGCAAACATTCTTATTGGCCCATATGGTAAGGGAAAATCTCATTTGCTTTTGGTTTTTATGGCATTAATTAGTGGAAATAAAGAAGTTTTTGAAAAAGTTATTGGGAAAATTAAGGCAAACAAATTAAATAAAACTTCCAATATTGAACTTTTAAAGGGAAAAAAGTTTTTGCCGGTTATTATTTCAGGCACATATGAGGATTTAAACCGCGGTTTTATTGAAGGATTAAGGGAGGCTTTAAAAAGAGAGGGATTAAATGACATTGTCCCGGAAACATATTATACAAAGGCATATGAGTGTATCAGGG
>NZ_CAKVZL010000035.1:0-20302 GCF_934835595.1 Eubacterium sp. AF15-50 | reverse complement strand
ATGTAGCCCACACCCCAAACGGTTTTTATATATTTAGGATTTCTTGCCGGCTCTTTCATCTTTTCCCTGATTCTCGCAATATGAGTCATTACTGTGTTGTTGCTGTCCATGTATTTTTCCTTCCATACAGCTTCAAACAGTTCCTCTGAAGACACTACTTTGCCTTTGTTTTCGCACAAATACCACAATATATCAAATTCAATGGGAGTGAGAAATATTTCTTTTTTATTTAAATAACAGCTATGATTTTCTTTATTGATATGAAGTCCCCTAATATCATATTGATTATCCTCCTGATTTTCCAACCCATTATATCTGGTATACCTTCTAAGCTGAGTTTTAACCCTCGCCAAAAGTTCTAATGGATTGAAAGGCTTTGTGATGTAATCGTCTGCTCCAATTGTAAGTCCCGTTATTTTATCCATATCTTCTACCTTTGCCGTTAGCATAATGATAGGAAAGTAAAACTTTTCTCTTATTTTTCTGCAAAGTGAGAATCCGTCAATATCAGGAAGCATAACGTCTAAAATTGCCAAATCTATGTCATTATTAAGTATACAGTTAAGGGCATCTTCTCCATTATAAAACTTGTAAACCTGATATCCGTCATTTTCTAAATAAATTTCAACTAAATCAGCAATTTCTCTTTCATCATCTACAATAAGTATCTTGTTCATAGTTTTTATCTTCTTTCTGCTACTAATAAATAATCTCTCTTTGCTCCAAATGCTTTAGTAACAGCCCCTAATACCGTTCCAACTAAGACTGCTGCCACAACAGTTCCCATGCCAACTGACCCAAACGCCTTTAGCACAACTATACAGGATATAAGAGATACCGAAACCATAGATACATCAAATCCTATTTTAACTTTGTTAAAAGCAATATTGGAGTTTTCAGTTATTGCCTGCATAGCACCTTCCCCTGCTAAGGGTACAATATCTGCCAGCAAATAAAAGAATATTTCCACGGCAATGAATACCGCGCTGCCAAGCATTAATGCTATCCTGATAATCATATTATCAACATCCGGTAAAAATGAAAACAGGTAATTAGAAAATGTTGTAAAGTATCCAAATACAATTCCCACAAATACCTGCAATAAATTTTTTATTTTAAAATCTTTTCTTAAAATTATTATTTGAAGAACCACCAGTCCTACATGAAAAAGTATTGTTGCTTTTCCCATTTCCATTCCAGTAATACATGTTATGGTATAAGGTATTGAGCTGACCGGCGAAACTCCAAAATCAGATTTCACTGACATTGAAATTCCTAATGTCATAATAAACAATCCTATAAAATAAACCGGTAATCTGGTGATGTAATTTTCCTCTTTTAGTTTTTTCTTTAGTAATTCCTGCATTGTTTGCCTATTCTCCCTTCCATTTCTTCAGCTATTTCCATACATTTTGATATATCAATTCTAAACTCTTCACCAAAACTTTCGCGAAACACTTCATATATTATTTTCCCTAATATTTCCTGACCTTTTACAAATCTGTCCAATATTAATTGACATTCGTAATCATACTCATCTTGGGGTGCAAATCCCATCAAATGAATGGGGTCCCATTTTACAATAACCTCTTTTATGATATTAAACATAATTTTGCCTCCTGATTGTGAAATAAAATTATAAGCATTTTCGTTACTTACAACGTCATACTTTAAATATATTGTGCCTACATCCTTTTGTTGTCATCATAATATAAATGCTACCCTATTCGGTAGGCGGTTATCCTAATCCGTCCACATACCGGGCTAACCGCCTATCAATATCCCCTTTTTGTGTTTATGCCAGCATTAGCCCCAAAAGTCAACCAATTTTTTTGTATCGTCCTCTTCCTATAAACTCTATAATTCCATTATCCCTTAACATTTGTAATTGCTGTCTTATTTTTTCTTTTATATGATGGTTATCCGGATGTTTTCCCGCAAGAAACTCTTCAAATCTATACATCTGTTCCAAAGTAAAATTTTTATTTTCAATCATGTTAACACAATTTAGCACATCCAAAGTCCATCCCCTTGCATCCAACTTACTACCACGTAAAAATTCTGTTTTATGTACTTTTTCGATTATCTTTTCAATAGATACTTCCTTCTCATTTTGTACAATATAAATTCTTCCTTCTTCCGGGATTCTTCCCAATAAAATATTACATCCTGTCCAGCCTGCCCGTCTTGCTGTATCTGACAATGGCTTTCTCTTTTCTATTATGTCTGGCGAAAAAAAATATTTTGGTACCATAACAAAATTTTCAATCTGAAGATTGGTTTTGTTATAATGCATGAAGAAGAAATTAGGATTATTGACTGATGTAATCCTTTCAATCATTGTATTATATGCTCCATCATTTACCTTATTGCTAATAGATGTACCTTTGCTTTTTAACTCATATTCTTCCATACATGAAGGGCAAAAGAAATCAGCCACAGGTCTATTGTTTTCAAAATGAGATACATATGGATTACCACAGTAAGGACAAAACATATTTTTATCTACCCAATTTTCTGTCATAACTCTTATTTTTTGCGCATTACTTGAATAATTTTCTGCTTTTCTTCTATCCATTTGTAAATTCAAAACTATCACTCCAATACTGTTTGATATAATACGCTATTAAAACGTTCTCTTATTTTTTGTATATTTTCTTTCAATATTTCTACAAGTATACAGCTTCTTTTTTTATTCAAAGCAGCTACTCCTACAGCTCCGCTACCTGCAAATGAATCTAATACTATCTCACCTTCATAAGTAACATATTCCAATATTTGTTCACAAAGTTCTACCGGCAATTCACTCTGATGTATTTTATTTTTTCTGGCTACCGGCTGTACATCAAACATAGTAGGTAGCATTCCATTACATCCACTCATATAATGCTTTTTACCTGTTATATCGGACTTTTTTTTATCATATCGCATACTCCTGGCTTTCCCTTTGGAAAAAATCATTATGTCTTGCGTATTCTTTGCTTTTCTTCCGGTATTGCTTACAAATGTCCCCTTTTTCCAAGATACTTTAGAATAATAAACAAATCCGGCTTCTTTAGCATATTTCTTTATTTGATATAGATATTCGTAATTATTTTCGTTCTCCGCCGGTAATACTTCAACAAGAAAGCATCCATCTTTTAATACTCTGGCCTTTTCTTTAAAATCTTCTAATGTGTATCTAAAACAATCGTATAATGCAAAATTTCTTGTTCCACCTTTATTTGATTTTACATCTAGCCAAGGATGATCTGTGAATATACAATCAATGCTTCCATCCTTTAACATAGATAAATCTCTACCATTACCTTCTATTAGCACACACTGTTCATCTTTATTGTCAATAGTACAATATACACCCTTTGACACCCTTTCAAACTTAACACCTATTTTTTCATAAATACGTGCTCTAACGGTTTCCTGCGGCTTATCAGCATTTTGCTGATATGCTTCTTGTAATGAAAAACTTTCACAATTCTTAAAACAATTAAATATCTTTTCTGCTAATGTCATTTTGTATAACCTCCTTCGATTTTGGATCTTGATCCTATCATAGGAATTACACAAATAAAAGTACTAAATTTTATATTATAAAATTTTACATGCGTAACTCTGAAATAAGCTTGATTACACTTCGTTTCATCTCGCCCATTTCAGATTTCTATGGAATTATGAATATACAAAAATACCACCTGCAATTTGCAAGCAATCATTATCCTTTTGGGAGCATTTGTAGAACAAGAAAAACCCATAAATATGTGTTTTATGTTCGGCAATGTTGCATAGTGTTATATGCTGATGGCTTTCCACACGTTCCCATAACTACGCATCAGCCTAATGTTTATAACAGCAACATTATTCCATCAATCCTAATATATCCTGCTCACTCCAATACTCATTCGGATATATTGATAATTCTTCTTTATGTTTACGAATAATTCTTCTTGGGGTTTCAGTATTATCATAAACATGCATAATATCGCATATATTAAGTAATTCTTTTATATTATTAATTGATTTATAATATCTTTCAATAACTTTACTGCTATCAACATTATGTCCACCTGCTGCCACACGGGATTCTATTCTGGCAATATTAATTTGTGGGTCAACTGTCAACATAAATACACATTTTATAAAATATCCCTCTTCTTTTGCTTTTCTTAAAATGTTTAACTTATATTCAGATGACAAGACTGTTTCAAATGTAAAATCTTCTTTCTTGTCAATCGATTCATACCTCATCCTATCAACCATAAGAGCTGCTTTCATATTATCCATTCCTGTAGTTGCAACAACATCATCGGCATTAGTATATTTACCAACTTTATCGAAAAAAGTTGTTATTGTACTTTTTCCCGAGCCATTTGGTCCCGCTAATACAAGAATCATCGGTTTTCTATTTTGCATACTTTCTTTCTCCATTTGCATACTCAACATAAGCCCGCTTCTTTTCTTTATCGTAACCCGCTATAGGTTTTTTACAAATTTTTGCTTTATTTATTGCTGCCTTAACAGCCTCAACCGCTCTTTCATCCATTTCATTATCTGATTCTGTCAATGTACTTTTCTCTTCTTCTCTCGATACAACTTTTATAATTCTACCACTTTTAGTGCTTACAGTTGTCATATAAACATCCCTCCATTCTAATTAATATGAAAGTAACTTATTAATTACATTTAATCTTCAACTATTACAATATATTTTATCATAATTTATATAAAAAAACACCTTCGATCCGAATTTCTGAGGTGAAATAAACTTTTTTTCAGATTCCTATGGAATTATGAATATGCAAAAATATTGCTTGCGAATCTAAGAATCACAATGCAAAGAAAAAGCCCTTGAAGCCCCAAAACATCTGCGTAACTCTGAAATAAGTTCGATTACACTTCGTTCCATCTCGCCCATTTCAGATTCCTATGGAATTATGGACATCCCCCAATATTGCTTGCGAATCTAATAATGAGCCTCGAATCCGTTCGCTTCGCTCACTTCTTCTCGGTCATTCTTAGATTCTAATGAATCACAATGCAAAGAAAAAGCCCTTGAAGAATAAATTCTTCAGGGCTTTCCATTTGCATTGCGATTCGCAAGCAATCATTATCTCTTTGAAAACTGTGGTGCTCTTCTGGCTGCTTTGAGACCGTATTTCTTTCTTTCCTTCATTCTTGAATCTCTTGTTAAGAATCCGGCTTTCTTTAATACTGGTCTGTTTTCAGCGTCTGCCTGAACTAATGCTCTGGCGATACCATGTCTGATGGCACCAGCCTGTCCTGTATATCCACCACCATGTACATTTACAACAACATCAAACTTATCAGCTGCATCAATAGCTGCTAATGGCTGACGTACGATTACCTTTAATGTCTCAAGACCAAAGTAATCATCAATGTCTCTCTTGTTGATTGTTACATTTCCTTTACCAGGCATAACGTATACTCTAGCGATACTGCTTTTTCTTCTACCTGTTCCATAATACTTTTCTATAGCCATTATCATTTCCTCCTCTCAGTTAACTAAAATGTTAATTCTTCTGGTTTCTGAGCTACATGTGGATGCTCAGCACCAGCATAAACAAAAAGTTTCTTCATCATGCTTCTTCCTAAAGGTCCCTTTGGAAGCATGCCTTTAACTGCGAGTTCAATAACACTTTCAGGTTTCTTAGCAAGTTTTTCCTTAAGTGTAACTTCCTTCATACCACCAACGTAGTCTGAATGATGATAATAAACCTTCTGGTCTAACTTCTTTCCTGTAACCTTAATCTTGTCAGCGTTTGTAATAATTACATAGTCACCTGTATCAATATGAGGTGTGAACTGTGGTTTGTTCTTTCCTCTTAAGATTTTAGCAACTTCTGATGACAAACGTCCTAATGTATATCCTGTAGCATCAACTACATACCATTTTCTTTCAATATCTGCTGGACTAGCCATGTATGTTTTCATTGGTTTACCTCCTGAAATTTTGCTTATCTTTTAATATTTCTTTTATAAAACGCTCTATATCCATACCGGGGCTTTGGCTAAGACATAAAACAAACGTGCATAACACGTCACAATAGAACTTATTATATAATAAGTATTTTTTACTGTCAATTAATTTTTGTTGATTTTTTTAGTTTTTTTCAATAAAAAACTGTAGTTTCCTTATAATCAACCGAATTATATCATTAATCTACGCTGGATATTACCCAAACACCATTTTCTGTAGATGCTGAAACGGTAAATCCATCATAATAAAACATTCCATCATATTCACCGTCAACTAAGCAGCTCTTTGATTTGTCCATACTGTTGTACTGACCTATTGCAGCAACAAGCTGGTCTATTGTTTTTCCAACATAACTTTTAGCTGTAGCCTTAGCTTCTTCCGGACTAAGTGCTTTTGGTGCCTGTGTTTCCGTATTTTTCTTAACTTTCTTCTTTTTTACAACTTTCTTTGTAGGAGCCTCTGTTGTTTCCTCTGCCGTAGTCTCCTCCACTGTTGTTGCTTCTTCAGTTGTTACCTGTACTGTTGTTTCTGCTTTTGTTGTTTCATTATCTTTGCTATCTGAGCCACATGCAGTAATTGCAAATGCCATCATTGTAACTGTAGCAATCATTAAAATATTTTTTCTCATGTTCCATTTCCTCCACAATCATTCATTATACATTTATTTTATTTCTTGTAAACATCTTTTTGCGAAATTAATTATTTCTTAATCTATTCCTCAAGTTCCACTTCCACACCGCTGCCGGAAGTATAATATTCATTTCCCTTTTGAGAAATCACTTCCACATCATAACTTCCTGACGCAATTTCTGCCGTGTCAATATAAAGTCCAAAATGGTATCCATCTGCTTTTTCATTTTCATAGGATGCCGGGAATGCCTCAAAAGTATAAGAATTTTTATCATTGTACATTCTTACATATATATTTCCGTCATCGCTTAAATAGTTTTTGTCTACAGCACCTTTAAAGGGCAGATACTGGTTTTCACTGTCCACCATTTCAATAACAGACTTGCACTTATCCGTTGTCTGTACCGATAAGTTTTCAGTTCTAAGAGGCGCTGCCATATATGGAACTTCCTCAATAAGTGACGGAATATGTCTCTCAGTTATTTCAATAACAACTGCATCCGCATTATAATCATCCGCTAGATTTATATTATATGGCACAGCCTTTGAAAAATAACCATGGTTATATTCATCTGCCACAAAGGGTAACAAAGCATTTCCAAAAGAATCCCTGTACATCACAATAGACCCTTTTTTAGAATCCTCTTTAGTTTCAAGAGAAATATCCTCCACGTTATTTGTCTTTGAAAGATATTCATATGTATGCTTTTTTTCGTAAATTACATTTTCATCCTTTTTCTTCCCCTTTGGGAAAAGCATGCCATATAAATCTCCTGAGAAGTTCTTCTTAATAGTGTACTTTTCATTGCTGTAATCATAATGGCTCTTCCCTAAATTATCCAAAATCCAACCACAAGCCATAGCTGCACCCTCATTATTCCAATGAGTGTCTAATTTATGATAAACACGTTTATTTACATTTTTAAACATCTGCTGCAAATCAAGAGTGTTAACACCTAACTTTTCCATTTCAGCCTTTAACAGTGAATAATTGTTAACATCACTTATCTTTATGTATCTCGAAGGCATATACTCAGGATATAAGGCGTTTTTATCCGGTGCTGCTATAAACAAAAACTTTCTGTTATTGTTATTGGCATTTTCCTGAATCAGGGAAAGTACCTTTGCACAGGAATATATTTTTCTCTCTGACAATGTGTTTCTTCCAATATAATCATCTAATGTTTCACTGAAAAACAGCCAGCCGTCTTTGCCTACAATTACATTGTCATTATTAGATTCCTTAAACACATTACTTTTAATGACACCGTCAGCCTCAATTAATTCCTGCCTGAAGGCAAAATTATCTGCGAAAAAATCCGTTAATTCCGAAAAATAATCTCCATTTATATGCCCATCTTTCTTTAATTCCGGGAAACCCTGAACCTGACGTTTTTCCGCATTTAAATCCGTCTTGTAAAAAAACATGGCTACTGACGGAAGACAAATTATTATAAAAAATAAAATTATGAATATTTTCTTTTGCATTCCCATCACCACCTAAAATCTAAAATAAATAAACGGATTATATGTAGCCGTTGCCAAATTTATAACACATAGTAAAACAAGCAAAATGTCAAATGCATAAACAACTGTATTTATGGTGTATTTTGCTTTTACGCTTCTGCCATCTACATAGCTTAGCAGATTTTCCCTTACAGGATATGCAAAAGCCACAGCCAATATCAAAATAAATATGTAATAAGGACTTAATAATTCAGCTATGTAGCTTACAGAATTTATTCCAAATGTAAAGCCTGTAAACATTGTTTTAATCATTCCAAAGCCTTCAGCCACCGTGTCTGCCCTAAACATAACAAAAGCTACTGTTGCCACCAACCACACATATATATTTTTTATGACTTTGTTTTTTATTTTTATGCCCTTTCCTACAGTGTCCTCTAAAATATTTGCCACTCCATGTATCATTCCCCATACAAGGAAAGTCCAGTTAGCACCATGCCATATACCTGTAAGTGCAAAAACAATTAACTTATTTATTTCTGTGCGAAGTTTTCCTTTTCTGTTGCCCCCTAACGGAATGTACACATACTCCTTAAACCATGTAGAAAGGGATATGTGCCATCTGCGCCAAAATTCTTTTATGCTTTTTGAACAATATGGATGTTTAAAGTTTTCGCTAAATTCAAATCCAAATATTTTTGCCATTCCAATTGCCATATCAGAATAACCGCTGAAATCATAATAAATCTGTAAAGTATAGCTTATAGCTCCTACCCACGCCACAAAAAAGCCATAATCTCCTATGTTTAACTTAAATATGGCATCTGCTATATAACCTGCACCATTGGCTATAATTAGTTTTTTTGCAAGACCTCTTATAAACCGCTGAATGCCTGCAGCTGCCATATCTATACTTGATTTTCTGCTATTTATCTGTTTTGCTATTTCATTGTACCTTATAATAGGGCCCGCAATAAGCTGTGGGAAAAATGATACATACAAAACAAGGTTAAATAGATTTTTCTGCTCTAATTCAGGTTCCCTGTAAACATCAATTACATAAGACAAAGCCTGAAACGTGAAAAAAGAAATTCCAATAGGAAGGGCAATATTAGGATTCTTTATATTTATTCCATTTATGTGATTAAGATTTTCCACAATAAATCCGGTATATTTAAACACTCCCAAAACTCCTATATTGGCTATTACAGCTAATATAAGACAAATCTTTCTGCCCACCTGGTTTTCATTTTTTGAAAACACGCCAATAAGCCTTCCGAACATGTAGTTTACAGCAATAGAGGCCAGCATAAGTAAAATATACACCGGCTCTCCAAATGCGTAAAATATCAGGCTGGCTATAATTAACAGTGCATTCTTTGTCTTAATGCCCGGTGCACAAAAATACAATGCACACACTATCGGCAAAAAAACAAACAAAAATATCGCTGAACTAAATACCATACCGTACTCCTATTTTATATCTTTCTCTTATCTACTGCCCAGCATGAATAATTTTTATATGATAAGCCATAGTACTTTTCATAATCCTTTGCTCTGGCAAATAATGTATCATAAACTTTTCCGTTAAGTTCCATCCATGCATGTTCCGTGTCATGGGCAACATAAACTGTTTTATATCCGCTTTCATGTACCAGAAAAGCTAATGCTGCTGCTTCCGAAACACAACATCCATCTCCATTTTTAAAGATGTCATTGGCAAACGTTGATTCCCAGCCTTTTTGCTTATATATTTTGTTAAGGAAACGGTATCTCTTGTAAGGTGCCTTGGCAACCCAGTCAAAACATTTTCTCAACTTTACTTCCTTGCTGTCTGTAGCCTTGCAAATCTTATTTACCTTCAACCTTGCTGTAATCATTGTGTTAATTTTATCAATATTTAAATCTGTCTTTTCTGCCTTGCCCTTTTTATCCAGCTTAATTCCGTCCACCTTACGGTTTTTAAACATTTTTCCATTTACACGGCTGAAACAATAGTAATTTCCACGGCTTCTAAGCCATCCTAATGTCATTGTTCCGTCTTTTCCAAAGTGGTATGTTTTTCCCTTAATCTTTACAAAGCGTTTTTTCACATACTTTCCATTAACCTTATAATATGTATAACCGTTCTTTGTAACTAATTTTCCCTTCTTTTTTGCTGCCTTTTTCTTGGTATTCTTTGATACTGTAGTAGTTTTTTCAGACTTGCCATCCTTATTGTCTACTGTGGCTGCTGAGGTAACTGTTAATGTACCTATGCATAAAAACAATGCAACCAACATTAATACTTTGTGAATATGTAATACTCTTTTCATTTTCATTTTCTTTTCCCTTTCTCATTAAATGTGATGTAATTATGTCTTTTAATCATTGGTATACTAGCACTGCAACTATACAAAATCAACATTTTGTTTATTACATTTCTATTACAAAAATTAACAATCTATTCTTGGTATTCAATGCCTACTAAAGTAAGTCCTTTTGCCGGTGCTTTAGGCCCTGCCATGTACCTGTCTTTTGCCTCAATTATCTCCTTTACATGCTCTGGTGGATACACCTTGAGTCCCACTTTCATAAGGGTTCCCACTATTATTCTTACCATATTATAAAGAAAACCGTTTCCACTGATTTTAATTGCTATAATATCATTTTCTTTATTTATGTCTAATTCATAAATTGTTCTCACAGTGGTTTTCACCTGGCTTCCTGCAGAGCAAAAGCTGGCGAAATCATGTTCTCCAACTATATATCCGGCAGCTTCCTTCATCAACTCCACATCCAAAGGCATATATACGAAATGAGTATACAACCTTACCATAGGATTTGGAAATCTGCGGTTTAATATTTTATATTCATATGTTTTTTTACTGTTGCAATATCTTGGATGAAAATCAGTAGATACTTCTTCTGATTTCTGTATTCTAATATCCTCCGGAAGTCTCTGATTCAGTGCAAAACTGATTTTTTCAGGAGGTATTTTTGTTTCCGTATCAAAAACAGCCACATTTCCTATGGCGTGAACCCCTGAGTCAGTTCTGCTTGCACCAATTACCGCAATTTCTTCTCCAAGAAGTCTTGTTAATTCTCTATTTATTATTTCCTCCACCGTAATACCGTTAATCTGGGTCTGCCACCCGCAATAATTAGTTCCGTCGTAGGAAATTATCATTCTTACTCTTTTCATTAAAACCTGCTCTCTATATGAAATATGCAAACACTTTGTCTGCACCTATTACAACTACTATCATACATAAACTTAACGCGTATCCTATGGCATCCCGCTTAGCATATTTTAACGGTTTCATTTTCGTTCTGTTTCCTCCGTGATAGCACCTTGCTTCCATTGCCGTTGCCAAGTCAATGGCTCTTCTAAGGGATGATATAAACAATGGAATAAGTATAGGTATTAAACTTTTTGCTTTCTGCAAAATATTTCCCGTATCAAAACTTGCCCCTCTTGCCTTCTGGGCTTTTGTGATTTTGTCTGTTTCCTCCATAAGAGTTGGGATAAAACGCAATGCCAGTGACATTATCATGGCAATTTCGTGAACCGGAAATTTCACTACCTTAAGGAAACCAAATGCCTTTTCCAGCCCGTCTGACAGGTCATTAGGAGTCGTTGTAAGAGTCATTATGGAGGTACATATAATAAGGTATATAAGTCTCACGGAAATATATAGTGCCTTTATAAGTCCCTCTTTTGTTACGGTAAGAAATCCTATTTCCAACAGAATTTCGCCTTTTGTCATAAAAATATTTAATACCACACTAAAAAGCAGTATAAATAAAATTCCCCTGACTCCCTTCAACAGTTTCATAAATGGAATTTTTGAAGCTTTTATAACTGCTGCCATAAATATTGTAAATAATCCATAACCTGCAATTGTATTTATCTGAAAAAGTACAATTATACAAATCATCGTTCCTGCTAATTTGACTCTTGGGTCAAGTTTGTGAATTATTGAATTTTCGGGATAGTATTGTCCTATAGTAATATTTGCCATTTATCTTATCTCCCTAAACATTTAAGAATGTTTTCCTTTGCTTCTTCAAGATTAATAATATTTTCATCTACGTTGTATCCTGCTTTTTTTAATTCATGCATTACATAAGTTATTTGCGGGGCTGCCAGTCCCACCTTTTCAAGTTTCCTGTAATGGGCAAAAACCTTGTGAGGCACATCATCATACATTACCTCTCCGCCATTCATTACAATTATTCTGTCTGCATAATTTGCCACATCTTCCATGCTGTGGGACACCAGAACCACTCCTATTCCACGTTTTTCCCTTAAATCACTGATACATTGAAGAATTTTATCCCTGCCTTCCGGGTCTAATCCCGCAGTAGGTTCATCAAGAACTAATATTTCCGGATTCATTGCCAGTGTTCCTGCAATTGCCACTCTTCTTTTCTGTCCACCGGACATTTCAAAAGGTGATTTTTCGTACATTTCTTCGCCAATTCCCACCAGTTTCAGTGCCTCTTTAGCCCTAATCCGTGCATCCTCATTACTTAGTCCTTCGTTTTTCGGTCCAAAACAGACGTCCTTTAACACAGTAGCTTCAAACAACTGATGTTCCGGATACTGAAAAACCAAACCTACCTTGCACCTTAATTTTCGCAAATCAAAGTCCTTGTCAAATATATCTTTTCCATCATATAAAACTTTTCCTTCCGTAGGCTTTTCAAGGCCATTAAAATGCTGTATCAAAGTTGATTTTCCGGAGCCTGTGTGACCGATTATGGCCACAAATTCTCCTTTATTTATTTCCAAATCAACATTTTTTATGGCTGCAGTTTCCTGACTTGTTCCTTTTTCATATATATAACTTACATTTTCTAATTTAAGCGACATATTAATTATCTCTTTCCATCTTATTTATCTGTTCTAACAGCTGGTCTACAGTAAGTATTCCATCTTCTATGTCAAGACCGCTTTTCTTTAGCATATAACCTAATTCCGTAACCTGCGGCACCTCAAGTCCATATCCTTTTATTTCGTCCACCCGGGAAAAAATTTCTTTTGGAGTTCCCTGCATTGCCAACTTTCCCTTGTCCATAACAAAGATTTTATCTGCTTTAATTGCTTCATTCATATAATGAGTTATTAAAACAATGGTTATGCCTTTTTCCTTATTAAGCTGATGCAATGTTTTGATAACTTCTCTTCTTCCTACCGGATCAAGCATGGCAGTTGGTTCATCTAAAATAATGCATTTCGGTTCCATGGCTATTATTCCTGCAATTGCCACTCTCTGTTTTTGTCCACCGGAAAGCTTTAAGGGAGATTTGTGCCTGAATTTTGTCATTCCAACGGCACCTAATGCCTTCTCCACTCTTTTCCATATTTCCCCTGTGGGAACCGACATATTTTCCGGGCCAAAGGCAACATCCTCTTCCACCATGGTTGCCACTATCTGGTTATCAGGGTTCTGAAAAACCATTCCTGCCGTCTGTCTTATGTCCCACAAAAGCTTACCATCCCTTGTATCCATATCATCTACCCAGATAGTTCCGTCAGTGGGCATTAACAGGGCATTTATATGTTTAGCTAAAGAAGATTTTCCAGAGCCGTTATGACCTAATATTACAATAAACTGCCCCTGTTCAACATCAAGGGATACTCCGTCAATGGCCCTTACCGTCTCTGTTTCTTCATCAGCTGTTCTATATTCATGAATAAGATTCTTTATATTAATTATTTCCATTTTAGTCTCCGATTAAATTTTGCTACACCACCGCACTTATTTTATTCTATTTAGATTTTTTTTGCAACTTATATGCCAAATATTAGTTTAGACATTTGTAACTATTTATGGTATTTTATTGTGTGGAGGAATATTACAATGATTAATTCAATAAAAAACATAAGTATTAAGTTAAAAAAAATAATTATCACTAACAAGGTTATTATATTAATGACTCTTCCATTCTTTGCAATGGATATTTTTACTCGTGCTTTCGGTCTTAAAATTTCATATTTTCCGATTTACTATCCGGCTCCTAATATTTTCACTTTATTGTGGATTGTATTTTTTATGGGAATTGTCACTTCCTTAAAAGGAATTGCCGGTAAAATTCTTTACTGGATTTTTTTCATTTTGTCCTTTGGGATGTTTTTGACTAACACCATTTATTATTCCCTTACAGGATTTTATTTTAGTTTTAATCTTACTAAATTGGCTGATGAAGGAAGTTCTTATATATTAGATACTATTGTTCATACAAATCCAGTTATATACATATTTGCCGTAATTGTACTTGTATACACTATTATTGTGGCAAAAAAGTATAAGAAATATGATGAGTTTCGTTTAAAGAGGCTGCTTATTTTTGTGGTGGTTTTTGTTATACTTCATCTTTTAGCACCTCTTATGTTTGGTCACTCCAGTTCAGGGCTTAAGTGGAATAACTTTAAAAAGCCAAGAAGCGTGTACGAAAATTATAGTGACAGCAACAAAAGTATGAGAATATCAGGACTTTATGAATATTCCGTTAGAAACTTTTATTTTACTTTCCTTAAACCTAAGGATAAAATCAGCAAGGAAGATAGAAAGTTTTTAGATGACATATATAATGCAAAAACCGAAGATGAAACTAATTCATATACCGGTCTTTTCAAGGACAAGAACGTGATTTTTCTCCAGTTAGAAGGAATGGATACATGGCTTTTAAGCAAAGAAAATACACCTAACCTTTATAATTTGCTTAATCACTCCATTAATTTCACGGATCATTATTCCATATATACCGGTGGTGGTTCTACCTTCAATTCAGAATTTGCAGTTAATGCGGGATTTACCACCCCAATATCTTATACTGAAAATGTATATACTTTTAACACTAATACCTTTGACAATTCCATGGCAAGGTTGTTTAAAAAGGCCGGTTACAGTGTTAATGCTTTCCATATGAATTCGGCAGATTTTTATTCCCGTGGCATTAACTACAAAAGCTGGGGATACGATAACTACTATGGTTTAAAGGATATTGCCAAGTATAATAATTTAGATTATGAGTTAGACAGGGAATTGATTCTTAACAAAACATTTTACAATAAGATGTTTAAGCAAAAGGGAAAATTTGTGGATTATATTATTTCTTATTCTCCTCATACACCTTTTACAACCTCCAAAGAGGTGGGAAAGCTTATTGCCGAAAAAAAATACGGTGTAGGTAATGTTCCCGATTTGTCGGAAGAGGAAACTGCCAAATTAATGGTGGGAGAAACAGATTATATGGTAGGTCTTTTAATTCAGGCGTTAAAGGATAATAACCTATACGATAATACAGTTATTGTTGCGTATGCAGACCACTATCTTTACACAATTAATGATAAGTCAGTTCTTGATAAATATAAGGAAACTGACAACAATCTTATTAATCATACACCATTCTTTATATGGAGTAGTGATGTTAAACCAACCGATGTTAATAAGGTTACAATGCAGATGAATATTCTTCCTACTGTGCTTAACCTGTTTGGAATCAAATATAACAGCAATAATTATATTGGAAAGAATGCTTTGGCAGATAATTACCACGGTTTTGCCTTTTTCAGCGATTATTCATGGTATGACGGAAAAGTCTACGTTGAAGATGGAAAAGTCACTAACGGTGGCAAAATCAGTCAAAAGGAGTTAGAAAAAATGAGTATTTTGGTAAACGATACCATTAAGAAAAATGATTTAACCTTGAAATATGATTATTTCAGAAAATAATTTTTAATTTATAAAATAAGCTACAGCTTAAGTGTTGCCTTAAACTGTAGCTTATTTTTTATCCTACCTGCTCTTCTATATCTTCAATTGTAATCTTGCTGTTGTGGGGAATTGGCTTCCACTCAACCTTTTTAAACAATGCTACATACTGGGTATATCTTTGTATAATATCAAAAGTAGGCCAGGTAAATACATAAAGTACCTTTCGCCATATGCTAAACTTCGGTATTCTTCTATGCTCAATTATAAACAGATAAACAGCTACCCATATATTCACAAAATATCTTCCTATTCTATAGAATAATCTTATCCATATTGCCAGTAAAATGCTGAAAAAATAAGCTTTTACTCCCGAGTCTAGGGCTACAGTGGTATTACCTGTAAAGTGTCTCACAATGGCAGATAAATATGTATCATTGCTAAAGACGTACATTGTAGCTCCTGTATTCCACGCAACAAAAGGATCAATTATTAACTTCAGTAAAATCCACTTGGCTGCATAGACAATATTTTTAGGAAGAAGTTGTGCAAAAGTATCAAAGGACATAAATCTATGCCTTATGGTTCTTATTAAATAGCTGTACCATTTATCATCTTCATAGTGCTTTGTGTTTTTATCTATGAATATATTCTTAAACAAACCCCATCCGCTTTCAGCAAATGCCTGAAGATGCCCCTTAGACCAACGTAACCTTTGTCTCAACGCTACCTTTAAACTAACAGGTTGTTCATCATAGAAAATTGCATCATCATTGTAGGATATTTCATATCCCTCCACAACACAATCTGCTGTTAATGCCCTATCTTCCGTAAGGGATGTATATTTCCATCCGTCTTTTACTATTTCATTGGAAAACAGAAAACCGGTTCCCTGAATGTTAGTTGCTAAGTGAAGAAGAGAACGGGCTCTATGCCTGTATCGTATTGACCGTAACCAATGAATGGCATATGTGGATGCTATCCAGCTTTCCGTCCAGTTCTTTGTGCTTCTATATGATGTGATTATCTTCTCTCCTGCATCAAAGGAATCATTCATTCTTGAAATATAATCTTTTTTCAGCAAATTGTCTGAGTCAAATATAAAATACCCTTCAAAGGACTCTATGCCATAATCTCTTTGTATTTGTTCAAAAAGATACTTAAGGGCAAATCCTTTGGTTCTCTCTTCAGGATTAAAATGCTCATAGCATATGGCTCCCTTTTCTCTTGCCACCTTTGCTGTATTATCAGTGCAGTTATCTGCCACAACGAATATGGTTATTAGTTCCTGGGGATAGTCCTGCTTTCTTATACTGTTAATAAGATTTGCAATAACCGGTTCCTCATTTCTGGCAGGAATAAGCACTGCATATTTGTGCTGCTTCTTTGCCGGTTTAAATTTTCTGGTGGCAAACAAACCAATAAGCATATATGGTTTATCCTGTATTACAAGAATTCCCATAAATATTCCTACTACATAGCAAATCGCCAACACCGGCGACTTTATATTACACATAAAATCAACGATTCTGTCTATTATAGTCATTGACATAATCCACATGATTCTTTCCTCTCTATTCTGTAAAATCTATTACACTATACTAAGTTATATTAAAAAAAGCAAGTGGGAATGTTTTCATTTATGCACTATGTAAAACAGGCTTTTACTTTATTTCTCTATATTACTTGCCACAATAAGTGGTGCGTTCTCCCCTTGTGTACTGTTTGCTATGTAATTATTATATTCCTTTTCATCTAATATCACATTTCCTAAAATATAATCCTGGGATATCTCATTTCCTTCTGAATGGGTTATTTTATAAAAATACTTATATGTCTTTCCGTTACAAACATACTCATCCCCATATCTCTCAACACTTATTTTATTTATACCTGTGTCATCTTTTGAGGATTTGTTTATTATAGTTATTTCCTTTGCAGCCTTATTGTCAATAAATGCATCAATACTGTCACCTCGTTCTTTCTATACCATTTCTATAGTATTCTTTTCTTTTAACTTTGTCAAATACAAAAAATAACAAATCTTCACGGTTTTCAAAGAACCATGCCCCCGCTCTTGTATAGTGCCGTTTATTTTTACTGTTAAACAAAAATAAACAGCCAACTATGTATAACATAATCGACTGTTTGTTTTATTTAATGCGAGCTTAACACTCAATATATTGCTATTATACTAATTCAAGTAATACTTCCATAGCAGCATCACCTTTACGCTGGCCAATCTTAACGATTCTTGTATAGCCACCCTTACGGTCTGCGTACTTAGGAGCAATCTCGTCAAATAACTTCTTAGTTAAATCAACTTTCTTTGCTTCATTCTTCTTGCCAGTTTTGTCTGTTACTGTGTAAAGAACCTTGTTCATCTGGCGTCTAGCATGAAGACGTGAAGGCTGGTCTTTCTTGATAGTCTTCTTTACTTCATCGTAAACTGTTACTTTCTTGCCATCAACTACTTCTTTAACTCTCTTGCCATCTTTATCTTTACGAGCAACTTTAGCTGTAACTTCAACTTCATCAAAGTTATCTTTTTCTTTTACAGCTAATGCAATAAGACCTTCAGCAACCTTGCTAATTTCTTTAGCTCTTGCTTCAGTTGTAACTATTTTGCCGTTATTTAAAAGACTTGTAACCTGACCTCTTATTAAAGCCTTTCTCTGACTTGAAGTTCTTCCAAGTTTTCTATAACCTGCCATTTTCTTACCTCCTGTTTTGTATTGTCACCATTGCTTAATAGTGGCAAATCGTCGGTGGGATATGTATATACCCTGCACCTCCTCTAACAAACTCATGTCTATTAGTTCTCGTCGCCTGGTTTCAATGCAAGGCCGAGTTCTTTTAACTTAGCAAGTACTTCTTCTAATGACTTACGTCCAAGGTTTCTTACCTTCATCATATCATCAGAAGTCTTATTTACTAATTCCTCAACTGTATTGATACCTGCTCTCTTCAAACAATTGTATGAACGAACTGATAACTCTAATTCATCGATGTTCATCTCTAACACTTTATCAATTTCATCATCGACCGGTTCTGCTATAACTTCAATATCCTTTGAAGTATCAGAAAGATCAATAAATAACTTTAAGTGTTCGCAAAGAACTTTTGATGCCAAACTAACAGCTTCATCAGTATCTAATGTTCCATTAGTATAAACATCTAATGTAAGCTTATCAAAGTCTGTAACCTGACCTACACGAGTGTTTTCAACTGACATATTAACTCTCTCTACCGGAGTGTAAATTGAGTCTACAGCGATAACACCGATTGGAAGATTATCATTCTTATTTTTCTCTGAACTTACATAACCTCTACCCTTAGTAATGATTAATTCCATACTAAGTTTGCTATCTGCACCACCACTAAGTGTTGCAATAACTAAATCCGGGTTTAAGATTTCAATATCAGAATCTGTCTGGATATCAGCTGCTGTTACGACCTGGTCTCCAGTTACATCAATATGAGCAATCTTCGGTTCATCTGTTGTACTGTTGTTTTTAATCTCAAGCTGTTTAATGTTCATTACGATTTCCGTAACGTCTTCTTTTACTCCAGGTACTGAACTGAATTCATGAAGAACTCCGTCAATCTTAATCTGGCTTACAGCTGAGCCTGGTAATGATGAAAGCATAATTCTTCTTAATGCATTACCAAGTGTTGTACCATATCCTCTTTCAAGAGGTTCAACTACAAACTTACCATATCTTCCATCATCTGATTTTTCTACTATAATATTTGGTTTCTCAAAATCGAACACTAATTAGCCCCTCCTTTATTGGGAATTGCTTAAGCCTACTGGGAACAATCTTAATAAAATATATGAATATATTATTTAGAATATAATTCGACAATAAGCATCTCATCTACAGGTACATCAATCTCTTCTCTCTTTGGAAGTTCCTTGATTTCACCTTTAAGATTATCCTGGTCTACTTCAACCCATGCTGGGACTGTTCTTCCACCAGTAACTTCGATGATATCTTTATATCTCTGTGAACCTTTGCAGTTCTCTTTGATTTCAATAACATCACCAACTTTGATTAAGTAAGAAGGAATATTTACCTGCTTTCCATTAACCAAAACATGCTTGTGATCTACGATCTGTCTTGCTTCTTTTCTTGTTCTTGCAAATCCCATACGGAATACTACATTGTCAAGTCTTGTTTCAAGCATGATCATAAGATTTTCACCTGTCTGTCCAGGTTTCTTCTGTGCCTTCTGATAGTAATTTCTGAAAGGCTTTTCTAATACACCATAAATGAATTTAGCTTTCTGCTTTTCTCTAAGCTGAAGACCATATTCACTCATCTTTCTGCTTGATCTGTTTAAATTTCTATTTGATTTCTTGTCTATTCCTAAATAAATCGGATCTAAACCAAGTGATCTACATCTTTTAAGAACAGGAACTCTATTTACTGCCATCTTTTCCCTCCTAAATTAGACTCTTCTACGTTTTGGTGGGCGACATCCATTGTGTGGTACTGGAGTTACG